>CANNEJ010000010.1 GCA_947503585.1 Anaerolineales bacterium
GGGCGGCAATCCGCAGCGGTGTTTAGCCGCTGAGGTCCACCAAGTGAGCGCTCTGCGAGGCCAGCGCAGGGGGCAAGCCGGGAGCAGAGTAAGTCGGCGGGTTTGCAACCAGCCGGGCAATAAAGTCGTGCAATGCAGTGTTGCGCTGCAGCGCATCTTCAATCAGGGCGCGATTGCCGAAGTTGATTTCGCGCACGCGCTCCAGGTGGCGCATGATGGCATCGCGCAAGCCACCCACGCGCGTGCTGCTCTGCTCATCCAAAAATGGCAGCCAGTCCGATACTTGCCGCAAGCCGCCAGCGGGCGCACCTTCGGGGTGCCATTGCTCGAGGCATTCGCGCTGCTGCGCTTCGATCAGGGAGATGTCTGCAAGCTGGCGCGCCTTGCCGCGCACAATTCTGTCCAATTCCACCGGGTCTTCCCGGCGCAGAACCTGGCGCTCCTGAATCGTTAAGTCGACAAAATTCTCAAGCGCAGCTAATTCTGCAGCCAGCCCGGCTTCAAGCTGGCTGGCATAGCTCTCGTTCATTTGACTACGGGCAGCAGCGCGCGTGCGAGCGCGTCGTCATCCACAAGGTAGGTGCCGTTCTGCACCTGCGACCGCAGCTGCGCAACGCGGTCAGACTGTGCGCCCGCAGTGCGATCAAATTCCGCCCGCGCCCGGCTGAGAGTGCGCGCCCGGTCAGACAGCGTGGCCTGGTCGGTTGCCAGCTGGCCAACTGCCGGCCGGCCGGTGGCGGTTGCCTCGGTGACGGCTTGCGTTCCGGCCGCAGCCAACGGTGAGCCGTTGATGCGCGGATCGGAGTTGGCGGGATTGAGAGTTACATCCATTTTTGTTTCCCCTGTCGGCCGATTTTTTCGGCTCTATTTCTCTTATTGGTATCGGCAATTATAGGGCAGGCTTGACCATAAATGCGCGACTAATTGCCTAATTTACTGTAAATTTAGCCGCGCAAGCGAATTGCGAGCGTCAGCATCTCATCCGAAGTTTGCAGGGATCGCAGCGACATGCTGTAGGCGCGCTGCGCCAGCATCATCTGCGCCACCTCATTCTGCAGGCTCACGCCGGATTGCTCCACCATACCGGCAACCAGCGACCCAAATCCATCCGCATTGGGCGTGCCAATAATGGGCGGGCCGGAACTCTCGTCTGCCGTATAAGTGCTGCCGCCGGCATTGATCATGCCGCTGCTGTTTTCAAATGTGGCCATCGTGATCTGTCCGGCATTTTCCCAGTCCTGGCCAACGCGCACCTCCACCGCCCCATCGGCAGTAACGCGAATGTCTTTGGCTGTGCTCGGAATTGTGCCGCCCCAAATCAGGCGCAACCCGCTGGATGTCACCAGATTGCCCTCTGCATCGCGTTGAAATGCGCCGTTGCGGGTGTAGCCGGTAGTGCCGTCCGGCATCTGCACCCGAAAGAAGCCGGGGCCGAAAATAGCCAGGTCTGTGGGGTTGCCGCTTTGCACCATTGGTCCCAGCGTATAGGAGAGGCTGGTGTTCGGTCGCACCGCGGCTCCGCGGTACGGCCCGTTCATCAGGCTGGCAGGCACATTATCAAAAAGGTACTCTTGAAAATTTGCGCGCGAAGCCATGAAGCCGGGCGTATTCAGATTCGCCAGATTGTCTGCGGTCACATCCATTTCAAACTGGCGCGCCATCATGCCCACGGAGTTGGTGTGCAGAATGCTATGCGGGGTAAATGGCATGGTGTCTCATCTCCTGCGGAAAATTCAATGCGGGCTACACGCGACCTAAATCGTTTACCGCGCGGCCGGCCACCTGGTCTTCCATCTGCAATACGCGCTGCGCAGCTTCATAGGCGCGTGCAGTTGTGGTCATTGCGGTAAAAGTAGCCACCGGATCCACGTTGGCCATTTCCAAATATCCCTGCCGCAGCCGGCCATTGGCCTTCACCGCCTCTTTATTCTGAATGAAGAGATTGGGGCTGTTGTCGTCGCGCACCAGATCCTCGTTGGGGTTGTCAAAACCAAACATGCCGATCATTCCGGCCGGCTTGCCATTGATAATGATGCGCCCTTCGGTTGTCACTGTCACATTGCCCACCGTATCTCCCATGCCGCCGCCAATGGCGTACGGCACAGGCACAATCGCATTTTCGGATTTCTCGTCCAGCACCCGGAAGCCGTCTGCCGTCACCAAATGGCCGTTCAGGTCGCGCGTGAAGCGGCCATCGCGCGTGTAGCGCACGCCATCCGGTGTCTGCACCGCAAAGAAGCCGTTGCCAGAGATGCTGAAGTCAAAGGGCTGCTCGGTTTCGCGCAATGAACCCTCGCCAAAATCCGTATACGGTCCGGTGGCAATTACACCCAACCCGCCCTTGCCCACCTGCTTGCCCGGGCTGGCGGACCGCGACCCGCCCTCGATGTTATTGATGTTCAAGCTCACAAAGTCATCCAGGCTGGTGTTGATCTGCTTGAAGCCAGCAGTGGTGAGGTTGGCCAGGTTGTGTGACAGCAGCTCCTGCCGGTACAAGTTGGCGTTCATGGCAGAGGCAGCGGCGTACATGCCGCGGTTGAGTGTCATGACTTGCGAACCTTGCGGCGCAAAGCGGAGCCGCCCGCCCCCACACCCAGCGCGAGCAGCAGCAGGCCAATGCCCCGGCCTGCCCAGCCGTCCGGCAGAATTGCACCAGTCTCGGGAAGCTTCACCGGCAGTTCGGTCTCGGCGCTGGTTTGCGCAACCACGCTTTCTACAGGCTCGGGGACTGGTTCAGCAGTTGGCACTTCTGTTGGCGCCGGTGCTGCCACTGGCGCAGCCACCACTGCAGTGCCAAGCACAGCCTCGTTCGGGAATATCGCAGACAGTGCACACGGTCCGCGCGTGGCCGGAATTGCAGCACCCTCGGCTTCAAAAGTAATCATCAGGTAGCGATACGTAGCAGCCGGCAAGGAAACCAATACCGGATCCAGCTGGCCGTTGGCGGGAATGTCGGCTATGTAGACGGGATTCTCCAGATTGGGTCCCAGCAGCCAAAGCGAAAGCTTCTGGCCGGCCCCCGGATCTACGCCGGAAATCTGAACGGAGAACTCTCCGGTGCCAAAGTTGACCAAACCGGTGCCCACCCCGGTTTGCACACCCTCGGGGCACACATCCGGCATGTAGGACAAAAATGCGTCTTGCGGGCCGGCAGAATTTGCATCAAAGCTGCCGACCGCAGCTGCGGTCGGCGCAGCAGCCGGCGCAGCAGCAGACTCAGCGATGCCAGCCAGCGCACCGCTCAATGCGCGGCGCGCACTGGGCGCAGCGGGCACTGCACCGGCAGCCTCAACCGTAATCAACACCAGCGTATAGTCATTGCTGGGCAGTGCTACGGTCACCAGCGGCAGCTGGCCATCAGCCGGCAAGTCTCCAATGTACACAAAGCTGGCGTAGGTGGCATTGCTCAGCCAAACCACATAGCGTTCAGCGGCCAGCGCGGTCAGGCCATTGGCTTGCAGGCTGACCGACCCAACCACAAGATCCACAATTGCCGTACCGGCCGAGGAGGTGTTGCCAAAATTGCAAATGTCCGGCTGGCAGGTCAAAAACACAAGCTGGTCATCTTCTGCGGCCTGCGCCTTTCCACTGTAGCCTAAGACCGCCGCCAGCAGCGCTGCCAGCACCGTCAGTCGAATCAAATTTATGTTTTTCATGTCTGTTGCCTCGCAATATTCAAAATTACATCAACTTCGCCGCGGCTCATGCCGAGCGCCTTCGCAATATCAAGTTGTTGTGCGCCTGCCTGGGCCATGCCCAAGGCCACGGTTGTGCGCTCCAATGGGTCACCGGCCGGGCGCTGCGCTGCCGGCTCGCTGCGCCCGCGCGCGGCCTCCAGCAGCCGGTTAAACCCTTCGCCGGCACGCATGCTCTCCGCCGGCACTGCGGTTGGCGGTGTGGCGCCAAGCGCCTTTAGCTCGCGCAGCACAGACCCCAGTTGCACGGCGCGCTGGCGTTCAGCGGCATCCGGCGACGAGAGCGCTGCGCGCCGCGCCAGCGACATCAGATAAGTTGTGTTGCGCAGCAGTTCGCCGGCAGACACCGCATCACTCATGCCGTCACCTCTTGCAAAATGCGGCGCTGCGGCGCTGCCTGTGCCACCGGCGCCAGCGCCGGCCGCACCGGGCTGGCCGGCCGCTGCTGGGCGCGCTGCATCACTGCGCGCAGCTCGATTACCGCCTTGGCATGCATTTGGCTCACGCGCGACTCTGAAACACCCAGCACTTCGCCAATGTCGCGCATTGTCAACTCTTCGACATAGTACAAGGACAGCAATTGGCGGTCGCGGTCCGGCAGTGTTTGCAGCGCATCCTTTAGACTCAGGTGCAATTCTGATTCCATCATCACTGCCGTGGGGTTTATCTCCGGGTCGTTGTCCGGCAGGGTGTCGTACAAGCTCTCGCCATTGGGCAGCGGCGCATCCAGGGAAATCAGCACGCGGCTGGCATCCCCGTAGCTCTTCTGCAATTGCAACACCGTTAGCTTCATGTGACCCGCCAGCTCCTCCAGCGTGGGCGGCCGGCCCAGGTCAGTTTGCAGGCGCAGTGTGGCACGCTCAATGTCGCGCACGCGGCGCCGCGCCGGGCGCGAGAGCAAATCCATGGTGCGCAGCGCATCAACAATTTGCCCGCGGATGCGCTGAATGCCATAGGTGCTGAACTTTGTGCCCCGCGTGGGGTCAAAGCGGTCAACTGCATCAATCAGGCCCAACAGCCCTTGCCCGGCCAAATCCTGGTATTCCGGCCCGGCTTCCAAGCCCAGCCGCCCGAGTACAAAATGCACCAGCGGCACGTAGCGCACAATCAACCCCTCACGAATGGAGGCCGCCTTGGTTTGGCGCAGCTCCACCCACAAGTGAATGTCGTCTTCGTATTTGTTTTCTTTGTCATCCATGACTTTGGTTTCCCTTTATGTGGCAGCCGTTAGGCTTCCCACGATTGCGTGCTGCTTGCGCTGCTACCCGGACCCCCCACCGCAAAGTGCCCGGCAAAATATGCGCTCATGTAGTGTGTATAGCCCCAACATGCCAGGCCAATTGCCAGCAGAATGAAAACGGCGCGGGTTGCCGCCATCATGAGCTCCACGCCATTTGCAACACCCGTCACAAGCGCAATTAGAAATGCCCAAAGTGGAATGAGGCGTGCGGCAACAAAAAGAGTCTCTAACCAGAATGGTGTCTGCGCGAGGCTAGCTGTGCTTTCCGCGCGGCCAGCAGCCAATTGCGGGCTTTCGGATGCGTCACGCCCCGCGCCGGGGATCTCGCCCTCCAGATTGGCGCTGGCGAACGCATCGTCGCGGCCGCCAAGCACCGCGTCCGGCCCGCCGGGCGATTCCGGTTCCATGCCAGCCCGTGCAGTGGCAAACGCCCGCTCCATTTCCTCGCCGTTAATTTCTCCGGCGATGAGATCTTCAAGTTCCTGCTGGCTCATGGATGCCATAGCTGGTTCACCCAACTCCCAAGCCGCTGCCAGCCGGGGCATCACCCAGGATTAATTTAGCGAGATGGGTACCGCTGGCCGGCTCCCACTGCAGCGGCACATTTGGCCCGCTCGAAAAATATGTGAGCAGACTGTCTGTCCGGCACGCCAGGGAGAAGATGCCGCCGTGCGCCGCCGTTTCATCCAGATGCGTAAACACCATGCCGCCCAGGCCCAGCGCACTGAAGGCCTGCATGGCTACCAGCTGATCGCTGGTCTTTGTGGCAGCGCTCGCCACCAGCAGCACAATCCGCTCTGCGGGCAGCGGTTCAAGCAGTTCGGCCAGCTCCGCAATCTGCCCGGCAGCATGCGGATTGCGCGCCGGCGTGTCTACCACCAGCAAATCGGCGCTGGTTTGCGAGCGGACGGCGTGCGCCAGCTCATCCGCGCTGTAGGCCAGCGCATGCGGCAGTCCCATCAGCTCGGAGAGCGTGCGTGTCTGCGCAATCGCCCCGATGCCAAATGTGTCTAATGAAATCATGGCGGCCTTGCGCCCCAGCACCAGCTGCGCATGCGCAGCCAGCTTGGCTGCCGCAGTTGTCTTGCCCGCACCGGTGAGGCCCACCAGCACCACCACCTGCGGGCGCCGGCTGCGTTCCACCACGGCCGCAGTGCGCACCTGCGCCAGCATATGGCGCGCTGCAAAGGCATGCACCGCAGCGCCGTCTAGCAAAGCGCGCGGGCTCAAGGTTTCCTTTGCGGCTGCACAAATATCAAGCGCCAGATCCGGGTCCACTTCCTGTGCCTGCAGCTGCTTATGCAGTGCCACCAAGGGGTCCGGCCATTGCGCTTTTGCCGGTTCAAACTGGCTCGCCACCTGGCCCAGCGCAGCGCGCACTTCGGCCAGATCCTGCGCCAGCTTGGCTGCCAGCGGCTGCTCGACCGGCTGCGCGGCAGCGCCTGCCGCCGGCATTACCAAAACCTCAAACACCGGATCGCGCCACACCTGCCACGCCGGCCCGTCAAACACCTTGCGCGCGGTTAGCACCAGCGCGTCCGGTCCCATTTGGTCGCGTGCCTGCGCCAGTGCGTCCGGCATCGTCTCTGCCCTAAAGCTCACTGGTTTCACAGTTCAACAATCCCGTGCGCCTGCACCTGCGCCTTGGAGCCAATTTCAGAATAGGCAATCACCACCAGATTGGGCAGCGTGCGCTCAATCAAGCGCCGGAACGCCAGCCGGATTTCGCGTGAGCACAACAGGATCGGCTGATAGCCGGCTTTGGCCATGCTTTCCATCTGCGCACTGGTGCGCTGCAGAATGGTTTGTGCCAGCGCCGGCGCCACATTCAGCGCCAGGCCGCGCTCAGACGAGGCAATCGCCTCCTTCAATTGGGCTTCCAGTGCGGGCGCCAGCGTGAACACATGCACCCGCCCGTCATCATGGCGAAACAGATTGGTGATGGTGTTGGCCATGCTCTGGCGCACCGCTTCAGCCAGCACGTCCGCATCGCGCGTGGTGGGTGCATGGTTGGCCAGCACTTCCAAAATATTGGGCAGGTCACGGATAGGCAGGCGCTCGGACAGCATGATGCGCATCACGTTTTGCACCGCGCCCAGGCTCAGCATTTCCGGAATCAGCCCATCCACAATTGCGGGCGATGATTCTTTGACACGCGCAATCAACTCTTGCGCCTGCTGCCGGTCCAGCAGCGCGCTGGCATTGGTGCGCGCCACTTCAGTAAAGTGCGTGGCCACCACCGAGATGGGGTCCACCACCGTTAGCCCCGCCAGCTCCGCCCGGCCGCGTTCGTCTTCTGTAATCCAAAGCGCGGGCAGGCCAAAGGTCGGCTCGGTTGTCGCCTCGCCCTGCACCAGCGCGCCTTCCTCCAAAACCCCGATCGCCAGGAAGCGCTCCAGGCGCACTTCGCCGCGTGCCACCTCTTCACCGCGCAGCTTTATCCGGTACACATACGGGGACAGCTGCAGGTTGTCGCGCACGCGCACCTTCGGCAAAATGAATCCCAGCTCCGTAGCCAGCTGGCGGCGCACCCCGGTGATGCGCTTCAGCAGGTTCTCGGCGCGCTCTTCGCCCACCAGCGGTATCAGGCCGTAGCCAATCTCCAGTTCCAGCGCATCTACAGACAGCAGCTGGGACACATCATCTACAGCGGCCGCAGTATCGGGACCCGTCAGCGCCGGCAGTTCCGGCGCCGCATTCTGTTGACGCCAAACAAAGAAAGTGAGGCCGCCCAGCGAGCCGCCCACTGCCAGAAAAGCCATGGTGGGGAAACCCGGCATGAACGCCAGCCCCAGCACCACACAAGACGCAATTGCCAGCGCCTGCGTGTTGCCCAGCTGGCTGCCCAAGTCGGAGCTAAATCCGTCATCGGAGTTTGCCCGGCTGACGAGCAGCGCGGCAGCTGTAGAGATGAGCAGCGCCGGAATTTGAATGATGAGCCCGGCGCCAACCGTGACCAGCGTGTAGCTGCGCAACGATTCCATTAGGCTCAGCCCGCCCTGAAACACGCCCATCAGAAAGCCGCCAATAATATTGATGGCAACAATCAGGATTGCGGCAATCGCATCGCCGCGCACAAACTTGCTGGCACCGTCCATCGCACCGTAAACGTCCGCTTCGCGCTGCAGCGCCCGCCGGCGCCGGCGCGCCTCCGGCTCGGTGATCACGCCCGCGCCCATGTCGGCATCAATCGTCATCTGCTTGCCGGGCATCGCGTCCAAGGTAAAGCGCGCCGCAACTTCTGCCACGCGCCCGGCACCGTTTGTGATCACCACAAACTGGATGACCAGCAGCGTAAGGAAAATAACAATGCCCACCACATAGCTGCCGCCCAGCACCAGGCTGCCCACCGTGGCCACCACCCGCCCGGCATCAGCCGAAAGCAAAATGCTGCGGGCCAGCGCAATGTTCACGCTCAGGCGAAAGAGCGTTACCAGCAGCAGGATCGCCGGAAACACAGAGAACTCCATTGGCTGCTGCACATAGACGGAGATGAGAATGATGCCAATTGAGACCGCAAGATTCAGCGCGATCAGCACATCCAGCGCCAGTGCCGGCAGCGGAACAATCATCACCATCACAGTGACCAGCAGCACAATCGCCACGCCGGCATCCTTGGAGCCGAAGAGGGCTCGCAGGACGGGCGGTGCAGAGCGGACGGCGCTGGAGAATGTCATGCACGCACCCGCGGTTTGATGCTAAACACAAAGGCCAGCACTTCAGCCACTGCCTGGTACAAGTCTGCCGGCACAACGTGGTTGATTTCCACTGTGGAATAGAGCGTGCGCGCCAGCGGAATATTTTGCACAACCGGCACGCTATGCTCGCGCGCCAGCTCCACAATGCGCTCCGCCACCAGCCGCGCGCCCTTGGCCACCACAATCGGCGCAGCCGCAATACTGCGGTCATACTGCAGCGCCACCGCCACCTGAACCGGGTTCACAATCACCACATCTGCGGTGGCTACACGCTTGAGCATGCGCTGCCGGCGCAGCGCCATCTGGCGCGCCCGGATGCGCTGCTTCATTTTCGGGTCACCCTCTGAGCGGCGCGCCTCGTCCTTCGCCTCGGAACGCGACATGCGCAGCCCGTCAAACCACTGCTTGTAGCGGTATCCATAGTCTGCGGCAGCCAGCAGCAAATACGCCAGCGCCACGCGCACGGCCAGCACGCCCAGCGTTTCAAAGATGAGCGCCACCGCAGCAGTAAAGCCGACCTGCACCAAATCCAAAAACTGCGGCATGCGCGGCACAATCGTCCAGTAGCTGATCAAGCCAATGATCAGCACCTTCAACATGGCCTTTGCCAGCTCGGAAAAACTCTGGCCCGAGACCAGGCGCTGCAATCCGGTCAGCGGATTGATGCGCTTAAAGTCCACCTTGGGCGGCTGCACCAATCCGCGCGTCTGCACCAGGCTGGCTGCGACGCCGGCCACCATCATCCACAGCACAAACGGGCCCAGCGGCGCGGCACTTCCCAGCGCATGCTTCACAACATCGCCCAAAGTGGCACTTGTAAAGTGATTCACCGTGCCAAGCCCCAGATTTCCAAAACTGTCGCGCACTAAACTGGCCAGCCCGTTCAGAACATTGCGCAAGAGCGGCACCAATACCCAAAAACCGACCAGCATGGATACGGCAATGTTGATCTCATTGCTGCGCGCAATGTTGCCTTCGCCGCGCGCGTCCTCCAGCTTCTTGGCACTGGGGGGTAATGGCTTGTCGAGATCGCTCATTGCGCGTGCACCAGTTCCAGCATGTGGCGCGCCGTATCATTGAACATGTTATGCAGCACCGGCAGCAGCAGCGGCAGCAGCGCCGTCACGCCCAGCAGCCCGATTGCAATTTTGAGCGGCAGGCTCAGAAAAAACACTTGGATCTGCGGCGCGGTTTTCGCCAGCAGGCCCATCGCCACATCCACAGCCAGAATGGTTGCCACAATCGGCAGCGCAATCTGCACCCCGCTGACCCACATGCCCAGCGTTAGCCGCACCAGCCCATCCTTTACAGCCGGACCCATGACAAATGTGCCCAGCGGCACCAGCTCAAACAAACGCGATATGGCCACAATCAATTGATGATGGCCGTTGATTACGAGGAATACGGTTGTGGAAAAAAGCAAAATGAGCTGGTCCAGCGGACTGCCCTGCATGTTGGTGAGCGGGTTTACAAATTGCGCGGCACTAAACCCGGCCAGCGTGCCAATCAAATTAGCGCCAACCGCCAGGGCAGCAAATGTGGTGCGCACCACAAAGCCCGCCAAAAGCCCGGTCAGCAGCTCCATTGCCGCCAGCACAAGAAAGCCGCCAGCGGGCGCAGGCTCGCCGGCAGCAGCCGCCGGCACCAGCGGCACAATCACCAGCGTGATTAACAGTCCGGCAGCCAGGCGCACACGCACCGGAACTACGGTGCTGCCCAGCACAGGAACACCGCTCAGGATGGCCAGCGTGCGGGTGGCACTCAGCACAAAAAGCTGAAACTGCGCAACAGAAATAGTCATGGCAGAGGCTCGGGCTACTTCACCATCGAAGGCATCAGCTGAAACATGTGGACCATAAAAGCCACTAGTTTTTGCATGATCCATGAGCCGGTGTAGGCCAGCGTCAAGCCCACAGCCAGAATTTTTGGAACAAAGGTAAGCGACTGCTCCGTGATTTGAGTGGCTGCCTGCAGCACGCTTACCGCCAAGCCCACCAGCATCGAAACCAGCAGCATCGGCCCCACAACCAGCAGCGTTAAGCGCATCGCGTCCTGCGCCACATTGATCACCATGCTTTCATCCATTTGCACCCTGCCCGTCCGCCGCCGGAAAATGGCACGGACCGCTATGGCCTGCGGCTGGCTTGCTCAAAAGCTTTTCACCAGGGATTCAACCAGCAGATTCCAACCGTCTGCCATCACAAATAGCAGCAGCTTTAGCGGCAGTGATACCAGCATGGGCGGCAAAAACATCATGCCCAGCGAAAGCAGCGTGGAGGTCACTACCAAGTCGATCACCAGAAACGGAATAAATATTAGAAAGCCCATTTGAAATGCAGTTTTCAACTCGCTGATCACAAATGCGGGCAGCAGGCTGGAGAGCGGAATGTCCTCCAACGTGGCCGGCTGTGTGGTCTTGGCCAGCTGCATGAAGAGCGCAATGTCTGCCGGGCGCGTCTGCTTGAACATAAAGCCGCGCAGCGGGTCCAGGCCGCGCGTGATGGCTTCGGGCTGCGCAAGTTTGCCAGCCAGGTAGGGCTGCAATGCATTCTCATTGATGTCGTTGAAGACGGGAGCCATCACAAAAAATGTAAGCAGCATGCCAAGCCCCGTCACCACCTGGTTGGGCGGCAGCTGCTGCGTGCCCAGCGCGGTGCGCGCCAGCGACAGCACAATCACAATGCGCGTAAAAGCCGTCATCAACAGCAGTACGGCCGGCGCCACACTAAGCACGGTGAAAAGCACCAGCAGTTGCACACCGGTACCCACCTGCTCCGGCTGGCTGCCCTGCCCATTAATATTGAAGGAGACGCCCGGCACGCTCAGCTCCGGTTTTTCGCCGGCGCCCATGCCCACACACGAGGTGAGCAGCACGGCTGCGCCCACCAGCAGCGGCAGCAGCCCGGCCCGGCGCCACGGTAGCTGGGTTGCCGGCCGCAACGCGCGGCAATTAAATAAAAACTGACGAAGCATATGCCTCGTCAGTTTAGGCGCGCACTGGAGCGCGGCTGGTAAAGCTGGCGTGAAGCGGTGCTAAAACGCCGGTAAAGGTGCGGCGGCTAGCCCTCTTGGTTTACGCGCGCTGCGGCCTGCTGCAGATGGCTGATAAAGGCGGGCGCCGCCCCGTCCGCCACCGGCAGCGTGCCGCCCAGCTCGGCCAGCAGTGCCACCTGCCCGTCGCTGGCACCGAGCAGCAGTTGCCGGTCGCCCAGGCGCACAAGGTGCAGCACTTGCTTGGGCGAAAGGCGCAGCGTTTCAATCACGCTCAATTGCCGGTTGGTGATCGATGCCACCTGGGTCTGCCAGCGGCGCAAGCCAATCAGCACCAGATAGAGGCACGCGAGCACCGCCACGGTGTTGGTGCCCATCTTGAGCGCCAGCATCCCCAAGCTTGCATCCCGCGTGCTGCCGCCGGTAAACGCCAGCAGAAGTGCAGCCAACAGCACCACGGCTGCCACCCCGCCCGCCAGCAGCCGGCCGCGCTTGTCGTCGCGCAAAAATTGCAAGGCGCCGGCTACGGTCATCGTGCGCCGCCCAGCATTGCAGTCGCGCCTGCCATTATTTCCGTCAGGCGAATGCCAAATTTGTCGGCAATAATTACAACTTCGCCGCGCGCCACCAGTCGCTCGTTGATGCGTACATCCACGGCCTCGCCGGCCACGCGGTCCAGCTCCACCACCGAGCCCGGCTGCAGGGCCAGCACTTCGCGCACCTGCATCTGCGTCCGCCCCAATTCCACCGTCACTTGCAGCGGGATGGTGGCCAGCACGCCTAGATCCATGATGGTCTCAGCGTCGGCACCCGGCAGCACCTCACTTTCCAGCGGCACAAACTCGGCCGGTGCTACCGCAACCGAACTTTCGCCCAGCGCGGCAAAATCAAATATGGGTGGATTCTCAGGGGGAGCCGCGCCGTTGCCTGCCAGTGCTTCGGTGGCTGCGTCCATCGGAGCCTCAGCTTCAGCCTCGGCCACTGCCACTGCCTCTACCGCGCCGGCATCCGGCGCAGCCTCTTCAATGCTTGCGTCAGTTGTATCAGCCATGATGATAACTCCTACTGTTCAACAATTACCCGATCCAAGATCTTGGCCGCATATTTCTTTTTGTGCGTGCCCGGCTCAGCGGTATAGCCAATGCCTTGGCTCGGCCCGCCGCCCACCCACAACTCATAGGGCCTTCCCACAGAGCTGTCCAGCTCCAAAACATCACCTGGGCGCAGCGAGCGCAGCTCGCCGAAGGTCAGGTTCATGGTCCCCACTATCAGGCGCGCCTCCAGCGAGGCGCGCTGCATGAAGTCTTCAAGCGCCACGCGCATTTCCGCGGGTTGCGAAGATTCCTGCTTTACTTCCCCGAGCCATGCGGAAGGCGACACATCGTCGGCAATACCCTTTAGCATCGCATAGGGAATGTAAATGACGAGCGTGCCGGATCTGCCGCCGATCATCAATTCAAAGCTGGTGCCCACCGACCAGCGGTTTGCCAGCAACATGTTGACCCAATTTTTATTGCTGGAGGACTCAATAAAGCGCGGCTCCAAATCGATGATTGGTTTCCACGCATTCTTAATATGCGGCATCAGGTAATCCCAAACTCCGCGCATCACCACCGCACCAAGATCTGTGAGCGGCATTACAACGATTTCATCCGGGGGCGTGCCGCCAAGCAAGCGCTCAGACATTGCAAGGCAGGTTTGCTGGTCAAAAATTGCCACGATGCGGTCCGGCAGCGGGTCCAGCGCCAGCATAAAATACTGCGTCTGATCCGGTACAACGTCAATGTGCTCCTCAAAATTGGTTTGTGACTGTCCGATAACTTTGCAGCGCACATCCGTGGAGAGGTAGCTGGGCAGGTTGTTGCGGATGCTCTCCGCCAGGTCCTCGTGCACCAGCTCTATCGCGCGCATCTGGTCGCGGGTGAATCGCTCCGGCGAGCGGAAATCATAAACACGCGCCTCGCTGGCGCTGGGCTTTGCAGCCACCACTGGCTTGGCTGGTTTGCCAGAATTCAGCAGCGCGGTAATTTCAGCGTCAGATAACATGGCTTTTACTGCACCACGAACTCGTTGAAGTACACATACATCACCAACTGCGTCGGCAGCATCTGGTTGATGCGATTGATTATTTCCTGGCGCAGGCCCTCTTTGCCCTCGAGGGTATACACCTGCTCAAATGACTTGCTGGAGATAATCGAGATCACAAGGTCCTCGATCACAGGCTGCTTGGTGGCCATTTCTGTTTCAAAAAGGGCTTGCAGCTCCGCGCGCTGCTCCGTAGCCATGGTGTACCAGGCCGTGTCGTGCGGTGCAAACTCCAGCACGATGCCCACTTTTAGGTAGCGCCGACCGCCCGGATCTGCCAGATTGATGACCTTTGTGCCAACATCAAAGAGCACGCCCTCGCCCGGGACCGGCAGTGCCGGTGGCACAGGCGGAGCATTCATATCCAGTTTTGGCTCCGCAGCCGCAGCCTCCACCGGATTGCCCTCCGCATCCACCGCAGCCTCC
>CANNEJ010000011.1 GCA_947503585.1 Anaerolineales bacterium
CAGGGATGCCTGGTTAAAGTTTGCGCGCACCAGATTCACGCCGGCGGCGCCGTTGTTCAGCACCTGGATCACCAGCCGCCAGCGCGGGTCAATGCGCGTTTCATCATCCAGCCGCGCGCCGCGCAGCAGCGTTAGCTGCATTGTGGCCTGCGTCAGGTTGGCGCCGCGCAGGTTGGCGCCTTCCAGGTTGGTCTCGATCAGCTCTGTTTCAGAAAGGTCGGCGTTGGCCAGGTTGGCGCCGCGCAGCGATGTGGTCTGCAGGCGGCACCACTTCAGGTTGGCGCCCGTAAGGTCCGCCTCGGAGAGGTTGGCGCCGGCCAGGTCCGCGCTTTGCAGCTGGCCGCGGCCCAGCGCCGCACCTTTCATACTTGCGAAGCGCAGGCTGGCGTTGCGCACATCGCAGCGCGAAAGGTCGCAGGCGTTCAGGTTGGCCATGTGCAGGTTGGCGCCGTTCAGGTCCACGCCGCTCAGGTTTGCATCGCTCAGGTCAATGTTCACCAGCCACAACGGCTTGGGCCGGTTCAGCAGGTCCAGAATTTCGTAGCGGCTTAGTTCAGTCACGGGCGCGGCTCAGTCGGCGCCGGTTGCCACCGGGCGCGCCGCGTCGGTAATCCATTCGCTCCAGGAGCCGGCGTACACGCGCGGCAGCGCGTGGCCCGCATGCTGCAGCGCCAGCGCCGTGTGCGCTGCCGTCACGCCGGAGCCGCAGTACAAAATGCAGTCCGCGCTGCTGGTGCCGCGCAGCAGTGCATCAAAATGCGCGTTCAGTTCCGCCGCCGGCCGAAAGTAGCCGTCCGGCTGCAGGCAGTCTGTGTGCGGCGCATTGCGCGCGCCGGGAATGTGCCCGGCCACCGCATCCAGCAATTCTTGTTCGCCGCGAAAGCGCTCTGCGCTGCGCACATCCAGCAGCGCGCGCTGCGCCTGTGTGCGCACTGCCGCCACCTCCGCTGCGCTGGCCAGCAGGCTGTTGTTGAGCGTGGCGCTAAAGCGGCGCGGTGTTTGTGCGGCGGGTGCGCTGCTCAGCGCGTGGCCGGCTGCCTGCCACGCGGGCAGCCCGCCGTCCAGCACGGCAGCTGCCGCGTGGCCCAGCCAGCGCAGCAGCAACCACAGCCGCGCGGCCATTGTGCCGCCGCTGGCATCGTAGGCCACCACTTGCACACCGGCCGTAATACCCCAGCTGCCCAAAGTGCGCTCCAGCGTTTCCACATCCGGCAGCGGATGGCGTCCCGTGTGGCCGGGGCGCACCGGGCCGGAGAGGTCGCGGTTCAGGTGCGCGTAGTGCGCGCCGGCAATGTGGCCGAGCTGGTATTGCTGTGCGCCCAGCTCCGGCTCTGGCAGCGCAAAGCGGCAATCCACCACCACCCAGTCCGGGCGCGGCCAGTTAGCGGCCAGCTGCGCGCTGCTGATTAATGTCTGGTATTGCATGCGCCCGCATTATAACGGCGCAGTTGCGCTGCGCTGTTTGACAGCCATGCGAAGCAACCGATAATACAAGCGTGCAACCGGCCCAGCTGCCCGCAGTGCAAGTGATCATGGATGCCGCCGGCTTGCAGCAGCTGCTGCAAGCATTGCGCACACAGCCGGCCATCGCCGTGGACACAGAGTCCAACTCGCTGCACGCCTACCGCGAGCGTGTTTGCCTGCTGCAGTTCTCCACCCCCGCGCAAGACTTTATTCTGGATCCGCTGGCGCTGCCGCAGCTGGACGAGCTGGGCGCGATATTTGCCGACGCGCGCGTGCAAAAAGTTTTTCACGCTGCTGAGTATGACCTGATCTGCCTGCAGCGCGATTTCGGCTGGCAGGTGTGCAATGTTTTCGACACCATGCTGGCGGCGCGCTCGCTGGGCTGGCCGGAGCTGGGCCTGGCGGCACTGCTAACCAAGCGCCACAACATTCCGGTAAACAAGCGCTTCCAGCGTGCAGACTGGCGCGTGCGCCCGCTGACTGCCGAGCAGCTGGCCTATGCACAGCTGGACACGCACTTCCTTCTGGCGCTGTGCGCTGACCTGCAAGCCGAGCTGGCGCAGAAAGCGCTGCTGCCCGAGGCCAGTGAAGAGTTTGAGCGCCTGCTGCGCAGCACGGCGCGGGCCGCGCAGCGCGCGCCGCAAAACGGCGCGCCGCGCGGCAGCTTCTGGCAGGTTACCGGCGCGCGCCTGCTGGCACCGCGCGCAGCGGCCATTTTGCAGGCGGTGCACGCCTACCGCGAAGATGCCGCGCGCAAAGCGGACCAGCCGCCATTTAAAATTATGAGCGACCAGGTGCTGCTGGCGCTGGCGCAGCAGGCGCCGCGCAATCCCGGCCAGCTGCGCAGCGTTGGCCTGGCCGGCTCGCAGCAACAGCAGCACGGGCGCCAGCTGCTGGAGGCCATCGAGCGCGGGCGCGCAGCCAAACCGCCCGTGCTGCCCGTGCCGGAGCGCACCGATCCGCGCGTGCTGGTGCGCTACGATGCGCTGCACAACTGGCGCAAGGCGCGCGCCAAAACGCGCGGCGTGGAGTCCGATGTGATTGTGGCGCGCGAGGCGCTGTGGGAAATTGCCGTCACCAACCCGGTTGCCGAAGCAGACCTCGAAGCCGTGACGGAGATGGGGCCGTGGCGCCGCGCGGCGTATGCCAGCGAGCTGCTGGGCGTGGTGCAGCGCGCCAACGCCGCGCCGCCGTAAAGCCATGCTGCAAGTAACCTTTCACGGTGCGGCCGAAACCGTCACCGGCTCGCAGCACTTGATTGACATGGACGGCACGCAGCTGCTGCTGGACTGCGGGCTGTTTCAGGGCCGGCGGGCGGAGAGCTATGAGCGCAACCGCCTGCCGCCGTATGATGCGCAGCAGCTGCAGGCGGTGCTGCTCTCGCATGCCCACACCGACCATTCAGCAAATTTGCCCACGCTGGCGCGCCTGGGCTTTACCGGCCGCGTGCACAGCACGCCCGCCACACAAGACCTGGCTGCGCTAATGCTGCGCGACTCCGCCAAAATTCAAGTTTCTGACACCGAGTTTGTAAACAAAATCCGCCGCCGCCGCCACGAGCCGCCGGTGGAACCGCTGTACCTGCCCGAGCATGCAGA
This sequence comes from Anaerolineales bacterium, assembly GCA_947503585.1. Classification (GTDB taxonomy): domain Bacteria; phylum Chloroflexota; class Anaerolineae; order Anaerolineales; family UBA11657; genus BD1. Next base: position 3,063 of record CANNEJ010000011.1, read on the forward strand.
GGCGGCGCTGCGGCTATTCCAGAGCCATGCCTATACGGAAAAATTTTCCGTGCTGCCGAAAGTGGCAGCCACCTTTCAGGATGCCGGCCACATCCTTGGGTCCGCATCCATCGTGTGCGAGCTGGACACGGCGCGCGGTTTGCGCACCATTGGCTTCAGCGGGGACCTGGGCCGCAACGACATGCCCATCCTGTGCGACCCGGTGGAACTGGACACCGATTTGGACTTGCTGATTATGGAAGGCACCTACGGCAACCGCCAGCATGCAACCCCGGCCGATGCCGTGGAGGCGCTGGCTGGCGCAGTGCGCAGTGTGTGCGCCAGCGGCGGCCGCCTCATCATCCCGGCTTTTGCGGTTGGCCGCGCGCAAGAACTTATCTATTGGCTGCACCGCCTGATGGAAGCCGGGCGCGTGCCGCGCATCCCGGTGTTTTTAGACAGCCCGCTGGCTAGCGGCGCCTCCAAAGTGTTTGGCGACCACAGCGCCGTGTTTGATGAAGAGACGCTGGCGTTCATTGGCATTCATCCGCAGGGTGCGCTGCGCTTCAAGGAGCTCACCTACGTGGCTTCTGCTGACGAGTCGCGCGCGCTCAACGAGCGCAGTGGACCGTATATTGTCATCAGTGCCTCGGGCATGTGCGAGGCCGGCCGCATCCTGCATCACCTGCGCAACAACATTGGCGACCCGCGCAACCTTATCCTGATTGTGTCGTGGCAGGCGGAGCACACGCTGGGGCGGCGGCTGGTGGAAAGGCAGCCGCGCGTGCGCATCTTCGGCGAGGAGTTTGCAGTGCGCGCCCCGGTGCAGGTCATCAACGGCCTGTCGGCGCACGCCGACCAGGCGGGCTTGCTGCGCTGGGCGGGCGCGCTGCGCGGGCGCGTAAAGCAGGTGGCGCTGGTGCACGGCGAGCTGGATGCGCTGCAAGCGCTGCGCGCGCAACTGCTGGCGGCCGGCTTTCCCAATGTGCACATCCCCAAAATGCACGAGACGCTGCAAATCCCCTGAGGCGCGCAGCGCATGCAATTTGACGCGGCGCAGCTGGAGCGCCTGGAGCAGGAGCGCAACATCTGGCTGGCCACCGCCCGCGCGGACGGCCGCGCGCACCTGGTGCCGGTATGGTTTGTGTACTGGCAGGCGGCGGTCTACATTTGCGTGGAGCCGCACAGCGTGAAGGCGCGCAACCTGGCGCGCGACCCGCGCACAACCCTGGCGCTGGAAGATGGCGACCGCGCGCTGGTGCTGGCCGGCAAAGCCGCGCCCGTGCTTGCGCCGCCGGAAGTGGCTGCGCGCTTCAAAGCCAAGTACAACTGGGAGCTGGGCAGCGACACGCAGTACACCACTGTGCTGTGCATCACACTGGCGCAGCGCGTGATGGGCTGAAGGCGGCTGCTAAAATCTGCGGTGGAGAGGTGCCAGAGTGGACGAATGGGACGCTCTCGAAAAGCGTTGTGGCTTCACGGTCACCGTGGGTTCGAATCCCACCCTCTCCGCCAGTGACGAACAACCCGTATGTGCACTGGTGATTGGCGCAAACTTGCGCCCCCGAGTTTTGCCCGGCTAAAACTTAAGCGCGCCCGCAGCCTGCTTTTTGGAGCAGGCGCGGAATCTAGAATGCGGGGCGCTGCAAAGCCGCAGCGATCGCGCCGCCGGATTTGGATTGCAGCATTGGGTCTTGGCTGGTAATGGCAAAGCGCGTTTGCGGCGCGCATAATGCGCAGACCGTGCGCCGGTCACCCTGCGCAACTATTCTGCGGCAGCCGGTAAATCTGTTTTGACGCTGCTCGTGTCGGCGGTGGCATGTGGCACTGCGCGCATCTCCGCCAAAAATAGCAGCCAGGCCACAAACACCGTAATCAGCGGCAGAAAGTCCAGCGCAATTTTTGCCAGGCGCGCAATCGGCAGCGGGAGCGCACTCTCTGAGTAGTGCGGGATCAATGCCAGCCCCAGCAGCAATCCAATCTGCGGCGCATCCCGGCGGCGGTGCAGGATGTAAACCACGGGTGCAATCGCAATTACCAGGCTGTACGGTTTCAGCCGCGGCACCAGCAGCGCAAACACCACGCAAAGGAACAGGATAATCAAGCGCGGCTCGAAGGCTGCCGCACGCTTGCGGTAGCGCAAAAGGTGGAACAAGCTGCTGGCTGCAATTGCCGTGCAGCCGGCCAGATAAAACAGCTCATCACTGTATGGTCCCGGCTGGCCAAAGCCGCCGATCTTGTCCGCCATCCAGCCGCCAACGGCCGGCAGGGCCGCGCGCCAGAAGAACAACGCCGAGGTGTTGTCGGCGCCGGAATCGCGCTCGTACTGAAACAGGTTGGCATCCAAAACCTGCTGCCACCCGCTCTTACCCGCGGCAGCGCCACCCGCGGACAAGCTGCGAAATTGCTGCCACTCTGCGGGAAACAAGATTGGATTCAATGCAAAGAGGACGACCAGGCTGATGACCCCCCAGCCAAATGCGCGCCAGCGCGGCTGCGGGAAAGCCGCCAACGGCGCCAGTATAAAAAATGCCGGCAGCACCTTAAGTAGTGAAGCCATTGCAATCAATACCCCGTATCTTTTGTCGTGTCCGTTTAGCAGCGCCGCCAGTGCCAGCCAGAGCAACACCGCCTCCACCATGCCAACATTTCCGGTGGTGAGCAGCCACAAGAGCGTACCGTTCAGGCCAAAACATACAATGAGCATGGCTGCCGGATGCATTAGCAGGTCGAACTTCCAAAAATGTCTGGCCCAGATCCATGCCAGCAGCGCTGCCCCAAGCAGCTCAATCCCAAGCCATAAATTTATTGCCGCCGGATAGGACAGCAGCGTGAATGGCAGAAAGAGGCGCAGCCCAAGTGGCGGATAGACCCAGGCAATGATGTGCCCCGCAGGATAGTTGAGCAGCGGCTGCAGCGCGTAGGGGCTCATGCCAGCCCGCAGCAACAAGGCGCCGTTATAGCCGGCGGCAAAGTCCCACATGTAGCGCCCAACCCACACGCCAAGCAAAAGCCCGCTACCCAGGATCAACCATGTGCTTCGGGGCACGCGCAGCTTGGCGGGGGGCACTGGTGGTTGGGCGTGCGTCATTTAGCAGCTTGCCCCGGAAAGGTTAGGTTTCGCGAAGTGCAGACTGCGGGGATGAATGGTTGCGGCTGGCGCGTGAGCAGTCCCGGGAATGTGAAGCGTAGGCGGAAGTTTCATTGGGAGTTGAAGTGGCGCAGAACCTATGCAGCGCTGCCAATTTCGGAGGTCGCATGCGGCACTACGCGCATCTCAGCTAAAAAGAGCAGCCATGCGACGAACACTGTCAACAATGGCAGAAAATCTATGCTGATGGTTGCCAGGCGCGCGATGGGGAGCGGGAGTGCACCGTCTATATAGTGCGGGATTAAGGTCAGGCCCAGCAGTAATCCGAATTGCGGTGCGGCCAGCCGCCGATAGTAAATGAATACTACCGGTGCGATCGCAATCACCAGACTGTACGGTTTCAGCCGCGGCACAAGCAGCACAAACACCAGGCACAGAAACAGAACTATCAGGTGCGACTCAAAGACCGCTGCGCGCTGCCGGTAGCGCAATAGGTGGAACAAGCTGCTGGCTGCAATCGCAGCAGCGCCCAGCAGATAGATGAGCTCATCACTGTAGCTGGCAGCATTTGCGGGCCAGACACCCATGCCGGCTTTGTCCGCCACCCAGCCGCCGACCGCCGGCAGGGCAGCGCGCCAGAAGAACAAAGCTGAGGTGTTGGCAGCACCGCCGGCTTCACGCTCGTACTGAAACAAGTTTGCATCCAGTGCGCGCTGCCACCAATTTGTTCCGGTGGTCGCTGCGCCCAGCGTAGTGGCGCGAAATTGCTGAAATTCCCGCGGAAACAAGATCGGATTTAGCGCGAACAGGAAGGCCATGCACGCCACGCCCCAGCCAAATGCGCGCCAGCGCGGGCGCGGAAATGCAAGCAGCGGCAGCAGGAGAAAGAAGGCGGGCAGTACCTTCAAGAGTGCAGCCATTGCAATCAATACCCCGTATCTTTTGTCGTGTCCGTTTAGCAGTGCGCTAAGCGCCAGCCATAGCAGCACTTGCTCCAGCAGGGCGGGGTTGCCTGAGGAGAGGTCCCACAGCAGCGTGTTATTGAGGCCAAAACAAAGTATGAGCAGCGCCGCCGGCCGGGTCAGCAGGTCGAACTTCCAGAAATGCTGCGCCCACAGCTGCGCGAGCAGCACTGCGCCCAGCAGCTTCACGCCAAACCAGGCGGCTGCGGCTGCAGGATAGGCAAGCAAGGTGAACGGCAACGCCAATACTAGCGTCACTGGCAGGTACATATAGCCAATCAAATGTGTACCCGGATAGTATGCGAGCGCTTCGGATGAGTATGGGTTTAGGCCGGCGCGCAGCAGCAACGCCGCATTGTAAAGTACCGGAAAATCCCACTGGTAGCGGCCAACCCAAATCACAATCAGCAGCCAAATGCCGAGCAGCCACCAAGTACTGCGCGGCACGCGCTGTGCACCGTCCGGCTGCATGAACAGGGCGCGCATCAGTCAGGTGGCAAGTGCCCGCACGTTAGTGGTGTAGCGCCGAGCCGGTAAAGGTTTTGGGGTGCTGAACCGATGCGAGTTACAAGCTTTCTCGGTTGTAACACTGCACTTCTCTGCCGGGTGGTCGTGGCGCATGTGCGCTGCATTGTTATGCGGGGTCAGGAACGCAACTACAAACCCGGCTGGCAACCGAACGCTACGTCATAATCCGCGCCGGGTGCTCCGCAGTTTACATGAATGTAGTAGAGGAAGGCTGCCGTGACCACAACTTGTGCGCACCACATTCCAAGCAGCAGCTTCTCGCCGTATTTTGAATCGCGCAATGCCAGGTTGGCCAGGCAGACAAACGGCAGCGGGAACGCCACAATCAAGTAATGCCGGTGCACCCAAAAACCGGCCGGCAAGTACGGGTTTAGCATATGCCCAAGCGTGAATAAGAGACCCATGCCAACCAGTCCGGATTGGATAAGGAACACAGTCTGCGGGGTTTGGGTTGAAGGCAGGAGTTTAGGCCACCCAACGTGCGTCCGGTGCCTGTAGCTTTGGTACAGGCTTAAGCAGGTGGCATACCCCAGCTGCCCGCCGATGTATGCAAAGGCAGTTAACAGCAGCGTTCGAGCTGCAAAAACACCATAGGTTTCATAACCGCCAACAATTGGATACCTTGCAAATTCCGCCTCGTAGTTTCCGATTGAGGATACCCATGAGGTTCCAAGCGCATACTCAAACCAATCCCGTACGTAGCGCGCAAAATGCCACGCGTACCCAAAATATTCGCTGATGGGCGGCGCATGGAAATTCCAGTCGATGCCGCGTTGGCCGGACTCGCCGGCCGCAATGTAGGCCAGCCAGGGGATCAGCGGCAGCGCCCCCATTGCGGACCCAAACACCCACGCCGGCCAGCGCACTGCTTTGCGGTCAAACAGGGCGCTCCACAGAAAAAGTGCGGCGGCATAAAAGAATCCACTCATTTGAATTTGGCCCAACAGCGCGCCCAGCAAACCCCATAATAAGGAGCCCCAAAAATTGCGGCGCTGCCACCAGGCCATCAGAAAGAAGATCGAGAAGACGGGCAGCAGTTCCACCGGCCAAAGTTTTCTGGAAAACAGAACGGCAGTGAAATTGACGCTGGCAAGTGCGCCGCCCCAATACCACTGCAGCTGGTCTGCCCCGGTGAGGCGGTGGCGGGCAAAAAGGAACAACACTGCCAGCGCCAGGATGGCACCCACTTGAATTGTGCGCACGAGGCTGGTAGGCGTGTCTAGCGCAAAGCCCTGGGCCAATGCTGCCATGATCCAAAGTGACATTCCGGGATTGTCGACACCGCTAGCCGATATCAACCCGCGCATCGGGATGGGTTCGGTCCTGCCGATCACCTGGGATTTGGAGTACCACCACGCTTCGTCCCCTTTATATTCCATGTCTTGCACCCAAATCAGGCGGAAGGCGCTGCCCAGGACCAGGCACAGCAGAATAAACAAGTTCCAGTTACGGGAGGTTTTCATGGGATGCGGCACGCCTTGAGCGTTACTGGTGCTCTGGCAAGTTGGCGGCAACACTGCGCGCGGGCTGCGCCGGCCGGCGTGTGCGCTGCGGGCAAAAATCACAGAGTTGGCAGGCGCGTTTCACGGGCATCATAGTGGGGTGTCTGTTGTAGCGGCGGGCAGCGTTCTGGCGCGGATGCGTTCGGGGTTTACCGGCCCGCGAGCACGCAATCAACTTTGCAGTGTGATTGGCTGGCGCGGATCGCTGCGCGTGCCAATCATAATCGCTGTTGGGTGGGCCCGCAAACCTCCGCCGGTTACGAGCCGGTAACTCAGCTGCATTGGCCGCAGCTTATGTTAAAAACAAACGGGCTTGCATTGCAAGCCCGTTTGGCGCTCAATTGATTGCAGCCGGTTGGCTAGGGTGCCGGCGCAGCGGGCGCCGCCGGCATTTCCAGGCCTTCCTGCGGCAGCGGGAACAGGTACGGGCTATTGGCCGGCACCAGCATGATCTTTACGTTGTCACTGAGATTTTGAACATAGGTGTACTGCAGCAGGTCGGGGCTGCTCTTCAGTGCCGCACCAATTTCGCGCAGCGCTTTGGACTGCGCCAGCGCTTCAATTAGGTTGGCGTCGGCCTTGCCCTGCGCTGCAATTACAGCAGAGTCAGCCATGCCTTGGGCTTGCTCACGCGCCTGGTTGGCTTCCTGCTTGCGCTGCTCAGTGACGAAACCCTGCTTTTCCACTTCCTGCTGGGCAATTTGTTTTTGCTCAATCGAGGCCGCGTATTCTTTGCTGAAGGTGATGTTGCGCAGCACAAAGCTGTCAAGTTCCAGGCCATTTTCGGCCAGCAGTGATTTCAACCGCTCGTCGATCTGGCCGGCAAGCTTGTCGCGCTCTCCACTGTACACGTCTTCCACCTTGTACTGGGAAATCACGTCGCGGATGGTACCGCGGGTAAGCGGGCGCACCAAGCCATCGGTGTAGCGATTCTGCCAGCGCACGTGCACATCTACCACCTGGCTGGGGTCAATGTAGAAAATCACAGTGGCGTCAATGTTTACTTCCTGTCCATTGGCGGTGCGCGCACTAACGGCGTCATCGCCTTGCACCGTGCCTTCATTAGTAATCGCAGACATCGTGTAGGTTTGCTTCGAAATGCTGTACGTGACAACGCTCTCAAAAAATGGGACTACGAAGCGCAAGCCAGGCTCCAGCGGCAGGACACGATAGCCCTTCGGCTCAATGGCACTAATCACCACGCCGCGCTCGGTGGGCTGCACAAATATCAAACCCTGGCTGACGGTGGACAAGCCAAAGGCCAGTGCTAAGGCACCGATTACCAGGCCCACCGCACCGGAAACGGATCCGCCGCGCAAGGCGGTGTAGGCGGCGAACACCACGCTGGCCACAACCAGCAGCCACGAGAAGCTGGCCAGTGTACTAATTAATACTGCTACATTCATGATTTACTCCTCAACTTTATTTTGTAAAGACACTGCGAAAACGGGCGCACACTCCCCGGGCAACCCCGGGCATTGTTTATGCCGCGCAGGAGTATAACGCCGTTTGCCGGCGCAGACTAAAGGCTAGTTGCGCAGGATGGCCTGCGCAACGGCTTTGATGGACTGGCGTGTGTCGCGGGCGCGCTGCTGCAATGCTCGGAAAGCCGCTTCTTCAGACATTCCCAGCTGCATCAGGCGCCCTTTGGCGCGGTCCAGCAGTTTGCGGGTTTCTAGCGCTTCATCCAGCTCGGCGCAGCGCACTTTAAGCGCTTGCAGTTCGGCAAAGCGCGCGGTCGCAGTGGCCAGCGCCCCGGCCAGTGCGGCAGCCGTTACCGGCTGCGGCAGCACTGCAAACACGGGCAGGTCCGCCATGCACGTCAGCGCATTTTCTTCATTTACGTCGATTAACAGCAAAATTGGGAGCGCGGCGGTTTGGGAGAACGCGCGCAGGTCTGCGGTGTGCTGCGCGCGCGTCCACTCGGCTGCAAGCACGGCGGCTGCCGGCTGCAGCCCTGGGCCGGCCAGCGCACGCAGCTGCCCGGCCGGCTGCGGCTCGTGGCCAATGGTGCGCAGCAAGGCGCACAGCGCGGCGCGCGCATCCGGGTCAGCGTCAACCACGAGCACGCGCATACGCATGATTATAATCGGCGCACGATGCTAAACAGTGCTGTGGAGACGCAGCTGCAGGCGATTGGCTTCGCGGATTATGAAACAGCCATGCGCAGTGCGCAGCGCTTGCAGGCGCTGCCGGCTGCGGCGGGCTTGCTGCCGGCGCTGCTGGCGGTGCTGGCGCGTGCCGCCAACCCGGACCGCGCGCTGCTCAACTTTGAGCGCTTTATAGAGTGCTGTGCGGCGGCCAGCCCGCCGCTGGCTGCGCCCGGCAGTGATGCGCGTACGCTGGAAAAACTGGCGCGCCTGTTTGCGGGCAGCCAGTACCTCACGGAAATTTTGCTGCGCGACCCCGCGCAAGCTGCGCTGCTGGCTGACCATGCCGGCCTGGCGCGTGTGCCGGCTGCGGCTGCGCTGCAGGCCGGCGCGCTGCAGGCCGCCATGGCTAACGCGCCGGAAGACGCCCTGCGCCGCTGGCAGCATGGCGAGCTGCTGCGCATTGGCGCAGCGGACCTGCTGGGCCTGCTGGATCTGGCCACGGTAACGGCGCAGCTGACGGCCGTGGCAGACAGCGTGATTGTGCAATGCCTGCGTCTGGCTGCAAATGGCAGCGCGCCGCCCGCCGGCTTTGCGGTGGTGGCGCTGGGCAAGCTGGGCGGCAGCGAGCTGAACTACTCGTCAGACATCGACCTGCTGTTTGTGGCGAAGGCGGATGCGCAGCAGCAGCATGCGGTGGGGCAAGCGCTAATCGGGCTGCTCACGCGCACAACCAGCGCCGGTTTCCTGTATCGCGTGGACATGCGCCTGCGGCCCTTGGGGCGCGCTGGCGCGCTGGTTTGTTCGCTGGCGGCGCACGCCGCGTATTTGCAGCAGCACGCGCGCCAATGGGAGCTGCAGGCGCTGCTTAAGGCGCGGTTGGCTGCAGGCGACGAAGACGTGTTTGCGCAATTTCAGCAGCAGGCTGCGCCCGCCATCTTTCACATTGATGCGCCCGCACTGCGCAGCGCCATGCACGCCATGAAGCAGCGCACCGAGGCGCAGCTGCAGCGCCAGGGGCGCGCCTGGGGCGAGGTAAAGCTGGGCACGGGCTCCATCCGCGATGTGGAGTTTGTGGTGCAGTACCTGCAGCGCCTGCATGGCGCTGCGCTGGCTGTGCGCAGCCCGAACACACTGCTGGCCCTGCAGCAGCTGGCGCAGCACGGCCTGGTGCCGCCGGCGGCACAGCACACGCTGGCCGACGGCTATCGCTTCCTGCGCACCATCGAGCATCATCTGCAGCTGCTGGATTACCGCCAGACGCATACATTGCCCGCGGACGAAGCGGCGCTCACGGCCCTGGCGCAGCGCCTGGGATTTGGCGGAGCGCAGGCGCGCGCCGAATTTGTGCAGCGTTACGAAGCGCATAGCGCTGCCATCCGCGCCGTGTACTGGAGCTACTTTGATGCGCCGGCGCAGGCAGGGGCGGTGCCGCAAGTGCAGCGCCATGTGCTGCGCATGGCCCCGTCTTACACGCAGGTTTTTAGCGCAGCCGAGGTTGCGCGCCATGCCGCGCTGGCTGCCACACTGGATGGCGAAACGCTGGCAGCTGTGGAGGGCGAGGCGCTGCCCGGCGGGCAGTGGCGCGTCACCATTGTTGCCAACGATTATCTGGGCGAGCTGACAATCATCTGCGGGCTGCTGTTTGTGCACGGGTGGAACATTGTGGACGGGCATGTGTTCACCTACGAGCCGGCTGCTGCCGGCGACGCGGCCGGGGACCGGCAGCGCAAGATTGTGGACGTGTTCACGGTGCAGCCGGTTGCACGGGCTGCTGCGCTGCCGGCTGCACCGCAACTGGCGGAGTACGCGCGGGATCTGCAAGCCCTGCTGGCGCTGCTGCAAGCAGGCGAGCGCCGCGCGGCGCGCGGGCAGCTGGCGCGGCGCGTGGCAGCCGCGGTGGAGCCGGCGGCTGCCACCGCGCCCCTGCCGCCGCTGGAGATTGAAATCGACAACACGGCTGACCCGCGCTACACCGTGCTGCGCCTTGGCGCGCCGGACACCGTGGGCTTCCTGTACGAGTTCACCAATGCCCTGGCGATGCAGCGCGTGCACATTGCGCGCGTGGAGGTGCAGACCAGCGGCGCGCGCGTGCAGGATACGCTGTACGTCACGGATGCCGCCGGCGCGCGCATTACCGCGCCCGCGCAGCAGCAGGAGCTGCGCGCGGCGTGCACGCTTGTGAAGCACTTTACGCATTTGCTGCCGCACTCGCCGGACCCGGCGGCTGCGCTCTTGCACTTTCATCAGTTTCTGGGGCAGCTGTTTGCCCGCCCAAACTGGCCGCGCGAGCTGGCCACGCTGGACCGCCCGCCGGTACTGGATGCATTGGTGCGGCTGTTGGGAGTGAGCGACTTTTTGTGGGAGGACTTTTTGCGCCTGCAATACGACAACCTGCTGCCGCTGGTGGCCGACGAGCTGGCGCTGGCAGCAGCGCGCCCGCGCCCGCAGCTGGCCGCCGAGCTGGCTGCCAGCCTGCAAGCGCAGCCGGACAGCGCAGCGCAGCGCACGGCACTGAATGCCTTCAAGGACCGCGAGATGTTCCGCATCGACATGCGCTACATTCAAGGGCGCATCACAGAGTTCGGCCAGTTTTCCGGCGAGCTGGGCGATGTGGCTGAGGAAGTAGTGGCGGCCGCACTGGGGGTGTGTGCGGCGGCGCTGGCGGCGGTGCATGGCGCGCCGCTGCTGGCGGATGGCAGCGCATG
>CANNEJ010000012.1 GCA_947503585.1 Anaerolineales bacterium
GCGCCTCTACCACCAAACAATGGATGTGCGCGTGGTGCGCGGCCAGCGCGCGGGGCACAGCCGCACAGGCCGGCAGCTGCTAATGTTGCTGCCCGCCGCTGGTGTCACGCTGCTTGCCAGCGGTAGTTCGGACTGGGTAGTGCACGCCCCCCCGGCTTCTTATCCTGACGATGCCGAGTACTTTCTTCATTACATAATACATACGATGCATGGCGCGCTTGCCGGCAACCCGCAAGTAAGCAGTGCAGAACTGGAGGCCTGGGCCGCGCAGCGCCACGACCAGGCAGCGAAACAGGTGCTTGCTTATGTTGCGCATCAACTGGATTTTCTGGCGCAGGCGCCGCAGTGACACGGCGCCGCCGGCCGGCGGGCGGGCGCAAAACGCGTTGACAGTGCCAAAGCGCTATGCTATATTCGTGCCGTTTGGCACACACGGAGCCCCGCGCTTCCGTGCAAGCTGACCCCACGTATGAGCATGACTGATTCCAACTGGCTGTTTGTGTCGCTATTTATTGCGATCGCACTGGTGTTTCCAGCGGTGCCGGTGGTTGCGGCGCGAATACTGGGCCCGCACCGCCCCAATGCTCTCAAAAATGAAACCTTTGAGTGTGGCATGCAAACGGTGGGCGACTCCTGGGTGCAGTTCAAAATCCAGTATTACATTTTTGGATTGTTGTTTTTGGTGTTCGATGTGGAGAGCATCTTTCTGTTTCCGTGGGCTGTTGCCTATCAGCAGATGGCATTGTTTGCAGTGTTCGAAGGCTTGGTCTTCATCTTGTTGTTGACCGGCGGCCTTGTTTACTTGTGGCGCAAGGGCGCGCTTGAATGGGTGTAACCGGCGCTGCACACGCGCAGTTAATGGCTGGTGGCCGCCAGTGCTTGCGCCGGCCGTCAGCCATTTTGTCTGTCTAGCCTCCGGTCACTGAATCAAACCAACCATGCCCGAATTTTCTTTTGGAAACATAGCGGTCTACGCTTACGACATGATTGGGTGGGTGCTGGTCTCCTATGGCCTCGACCCCAAGCTCGTTGTAATCATTCAGAAGTTTTTGGCCGCATTCCTGCTGGCTAACTTTGCACTGCTCACGCCTATTTTCACAATTTGGCTTGAGCGCAAGATAGCAGCGCGTTTTCAGGACCGGCTGGGACCCAACCGCGTGGGGCCGTATGGTTTGTTCCAGTCCTTCGCAGATATCCTGAAGCTGCTCACGAAAGAAATCATCACGCCCAGCGGTGCGGACAAGGTCGTCTATTTTGTTGGGCCAATCCTCTCTGTGGCGCCGGTGCTCGGAATCTGGGTTGTTATTCCGTTTGCCTCTACCATGATCGGCGCCAACTTGAATGTCGGCGTTCTTTACAGCGTGGCGATTGGCGGCATTGGCACGCTGGCGATCATGATGGGTGGTTGGGCAAGCAATAATAAATATGCGCTGCTGGGTGCATTCCGCGCCGCGTCGCAACTTGTTTCTTATGAAGTACCGCTGATTTTGGCGCTATTAATTCCAACCATGCTGGCCGGCTCGATGGGCATGCAAGATATCGTGCTGGCGCAGGGCACATGGTTTGTGGTTTATGCGCCGATTGCGGCCGCGATCTTTTTGGTGTCCAGCCTGGCGGAGATCGGGCGCGCGCCGTTTGACATCCTCGAAGCCGAAAGCGAAATTGTTGCGGGCTATCACGTTGAGTACTCGGGTTTCCTCTTTGCCATCTGGCAGCTGGGCGAGTTTCTGCATGCCTTCACCATTTCGGCGCTTGTGTCTGTGCTGTTCCTCGGAGGCTGGCGCGGTCCGCTGGCAGATCTTTATCCCATCCTCGGCATCGTATATCTGCTCGCCAAGACATATTTTGTTTATTTCATAACGATGTGGATTCGCGCCACCGTCCCGCGCATCCGTATTGACCAGATGAACAATCTGAATTGGAAGTTTCTGGTGCCGCTGGCTTTGGCAGCGCTGGTGCTGGTGGCGCTGGTGGACAAGCTGCTGCCGGCATCGCTGGCGGGCAGCGCCCGGGCATGGGCGCACTTTGCCAGCAATGTGGTTTTGATGGCCATTGTTTTTGGTATGTTGCGCACCGAGTCGCGGCGCCTGCAAAACCTGTCGGCGCCGGCGCCGGTGGCTGCGGCCCACTAATGCGGTTGCAATGAGCGCACAGCAAATTGTTTTTCTGGTAACCGCCGGCGTGATTGTGATCAGCGCCGCGCTGGTCGTCACGGTGCGCAACCTTATTCATGCCAGCTTGTGGCTGGTAATCACGCTGTTTGCGGTAGCGGCAATCTATGTGCAGCTCGAAGCCGATTTTCTGGCTGTGGTGCAGGTAATCCTTTATATTGGCGCAATTTCAATTCTTATAATTTTTTCCGTGATGCTCACGCGCCGGGTGATGGCAGACACCGGCCCACAGCGCATTCCACAGTGGCCGCTGGCCGCAGTGCTGGCGCTGCTGGTGTTCGGCGGGCTGGCTTACTTGCTGGTGCAGGTGCCGTGGCCGTTGGCACCGAATGTGGACGTGAGCGACACGGTGCTGGCGCTGGGCGAAGCGTTTGTGGACCCCAACCGTTATGTCATTCCGTTTGAGGTTGCCACGGTGCTTTTGCTCGTGGCGCTCGTCGGATCCATCAGCCTGGCGTTGCCGGAGCGCGAAAGTGATTAAGCTCCAGAGCCCGGCTCAAGTGCGCTGCTGCTTGAATATCTAATGGTTCCACTTTCTTGGTATCTTGTGCTTGCAGCGCTGCTGTTTAGCATTGGCATTTATGGTGTGCTGGCACGCGCCAATGCAATTGGGATCTTAATGGCGCTCGAGCTAATGCTCAACGGCGTGATTCTAAACATCGTGGCGTTCTGGCGCTACCGTGGCCCCACGCAGGTGAGCGGGCAGATGTTTGCAATCATCGTTTTTGCCGTGGCGGCTGCTGAAGCGGCCGTCGGCCTCGCGCTTATTATTTCCATATACCGGCGCCGCGGCACAGTCGTGGCCGAAGATGTCAGTCTGCTGAAGTGGTGAGTTGATGAACGCAAGCGCCCTTACAGTCTGGCTAATTCCGGTTCCCCCGCTGCTTTCCGCAGCGGTGATACTGCTGTTCACATTCCGCAGCCGCTGGCTGAGCCACACGGTGGCGCTCACAGCTATTGGCATCTCTTTGGTGCTTGGCTGGTCGGTTGTGTTTGGCGCGCTTGGCACGCCACATTTTGCGGACCACCCGCTGGCTTCCAGCATTGACTGGCTGCCGACCGGCAATACCGCATTGCGCATGGGTGTGGCGGTGGATCCGCTCACGGTTGTGATGCTCTTTTTTGTGCCGCTGGCGTGTGCCCTGATCATTCTCTATAGCGTCGGTTATTCCAATTTTGGCAAGGCGCTGGATGCGCACGACGCGGTGGGCAGCCCGCCACACAACGGCGTGGAGCCAATGTATACGCGCTTCTTTGCCTTCCTCTCCCTGTTTTCCGGTGCAATGCTGCTGCTGGTGGTGGCGGACAATTTGCTGCTGCTTTTCTTCGGCTGGGAAATCATGGGGCTCTGCTCATATCTGCTGATTGGGTTTTGGCATGGGCGCAATTATGCAGACCCGCACCAGACCACACCGCGCCAGGCGGCCGTGAAGGCATTCCTCACTACGCGTTTGGCGGATGTGGTTATGCTGCTGGGTATTGCGTATTTATATTCAGAAACCGGCACGCTGAACTTCCGCGAAATTTTCTTCAATCCGGAATTGATGGAAAAGCTGCTGGCTACTCCTTCTTACATTAGCGGGCTGGCTGCAGCGCACTTGATTGGCCTGCTGCTCTTTTCCGGCACAGTCGGCAAGAGTGCGCAGTTCCCGCTGCACACCTGGTTGCCGGATGCAATGGAAGGCCCGACGCCTGTGAGCGCAATGATTCATGCGGCCGCAATGGTGTCAGCCGGCGTCTACATGGTCATCCGGGTTTTCCCGTTGCTTGCGGCCGGTGCCGCGCACGGGGGCAGCCCGGTGCTGGCCGTTATGACGGTGGTTGGTTCCTTCACTGCGCTTTTTGCCGCAACGATTGCGGTTGCCCAAAATGATGTGAAGAAGGTGCTGGCGTATTCCACAATCAGCCAGCTCGGTTTCATGATTACCGCCCTGGGCATCGGCGCTTATATTGCGGCAGCGTTTCATTTGATGACGCATGCGTTCTTCAAGGCGCTGCTGTTTTTGGGATCCGGTTCCATTATTCATGGCATGGAGCACGGTGCGCATCACACGCATGAACATATCGATCCGCAGGACATGCGCAACATGGGCGGGCTGGCCGCGCGCATGCCGGTAACCTACATGACATTTCTGATTGGCGGCCTATCGCTGGCGGGCTTCCCGTTTGTAACGGCGGGCTTCTGGTCCAAGGATGAAATTCTTGCGGATGCGTTGGCCCATGGCCACACTACCGTACTGGTGGTGCTGCTGCTGGCGGCTTTCCTCACGGCTTTCTACACCATGCGCCAGATCTCGCTCACGTTTTGGGGTGCGCCGCGCACGGAGAGTGCAGCGCACGCGCATGAGAGCGCGTGGACGATGACGCTGCCGCTGGTAGTTCTGGCGTTCTTTGCGGTTACGGCCGGCTACGTTGGCGTGCATCACGAGTTTCCGGTGCTTGGCCATCTACTTGGGGAGAATCCGTTCGAGCATTTTTTGATGGGCTCGTTGCCGGCTGAGCTGGACGGCTTTAGCTTCAGCTGGACGCCGGTGATGCTCTCCGTCTTTGTGGGTTTGGGCGGGCTGCTGGCTGGCTGGCTGGTTTATGGCCGCCGTCCGCTGGGCGCGGGCGCTGCCGATCCCGTGCAGGTTGCGCTTGGCCCGGTGCACACGCTGCTCGGCAACAAATATTACCTGGACGAGTTTTACCAGGCTGCCTTTGTCGGGCCGGCCAAATGGATCTCAGCGGTTTTCGTTTCCCGCATTGTGGACCGCGGCATCATTGATGGCCTGCTGCATTCGCTGGCGCGCCTGGCGCTGGGCATTGGCAGTGGCACTGTGCTGTTTGAGAAATGGGGCGTGAACTACGTTCCGGATCAGCTGGCCGATGGTGTGCAAGCGACAGGAGATCGCTCGCGTTTTGTGCAAACCGGCCAGGTGCAAACGTACCTGTTGGGCGTAGTTGTGGCAGTGCTGGCCATGACCGCTGCTCTGTTGATAGCAGCCCGCTAGGCTCTCATGGCTACTTTTATTCTTCAGAATATTCTCAGTCTGATCTTGTTCTCGCCCGTGGCGGTGATCTTGGTCTTGCTGCTTATTCCCGACAACATGCGCAGTGCCATCCGCTGGACTGCGCTGCTGGGCAGCCTTGTGCCGCTGGCGTTCACAATTGTGATGTGGTCGGCCTACGACCCGGCACTGGCGGGCTTCCAGTTTGAGCAGCGCGCAGAGTGGTACAGCGCCGTGCACTCCAGTTATCACATTGGTGTGGACGGCATCAGTGTGCCCATGCTGCTGCTTACCGCATTGCTGGTGCCGCTCGGCATTTTGGCGTCTTTTAAGATCGATGAGCGGGTCAAGGCATTCATGGTGCTGTATCTGGCGCTGGAAGTCGGCATGCTTGGCGTATTTGTCTCGCTTGATTTGCTGCTGTTCTTTTTGTTTTATGAGATTGGCCTCGTGCCCATGTATTTCCTGATTAGCCTTTGGGGCAGCCCGAGCGGCGAGCGGGATCTAGGCGGCGGGCGCAAAGTGCCGGCGCGCCAATACGCATCATTTAAGTTCTTTGTGTATACGTTGGCTGGCTCACTTGGCTTGTTGATGGCAATTCAGGTGATTGGGCAGACGCTGGGTACTTTTGACCTGCCGGAGCTGATTACGCTGTGGCCCGCCTTCAACCAGGATGTATTTGACGGCGTCTCGATTGGTGCCGTCAAAACTGCCGCATTCTGGACCTTCACAATTGCGTTCGCAATCAAAGTTCCGCTCTGGCCGTTCCATACCTGGCTGCCGGACGCGCATACTGAGGCGCCCACGGCTGGTTCAATGATTTTGGCGGGCGTGCTGCTCAAGCTTGGCGCGTACGGATTTTTGCGCTTGGTGCTGCCGCTGTTTCCAGTGGAGGCCGCTGCAGCGGCTCCGTTATTGGCTACGCTTGCAGCCCTCTCGATTGTGCTTGGCGCAATGGCGGCCTACGGCCAGACAGATTTTAAGCGCCTGGTTGCATACTCGTCTGTCAATCACATGGGATTTGTGGTTTTGGGAATTGCTGTGGCGGCTTGGGCCGCGCAGGTGTCTGACCCGGGCATTCGTATGAGTGCCACCATCGCTGCCAATGGCGCGGTGCTGCAAATGTTCAATCACGGCTTGTCGGCGGCAGCCATGTTCTTCCTGGTGGGTGTTGTTTATGAGCGCGCCCATACGCGCGACCTGGATGAACTGGGTGGCGGCATCTGGCAGCTGGCTCCGGTGTACGGTGGCATTCTCATTTTTAGCAGTATGGCCTCTTTGGGACTGCCGGGCCTCGGTGGATTTGTGGCAGAGTTTGCGATTGTGCGTGGCGCATGGCCGGTCTTCACGCTGGCCACGGGTGTCAGTATGTTGGGCTTGTTCTTCACGGGCGCGTATATCCTCAAGGGTGTGCAGCAGGTTTTGCATGGGCCGCGCAATGAAAAATGGTCGCACCACCCGATGGAAATCAGTCTGCGTGAGGTTTTGGTTGTTGCGCCGCTAATGGTGCTAATACTGCTGGCCGGCATCTGGCCTGCGTGGCTGCTAACCATGATCAATCAGACCGTGCTGCGCCTCGTTGGGTAATCAGATGTCGTTTCCGCTGCTTTCTGCGATTACTTTTACTCCGGTGACGGTGGGTATGCTGCTGCTGCTGTTCCCGGCGGACCGCCATACGGAGATTCGCATCACGGCCCTGGCCGGCGCAACGCTCACCCTCTTTTTGTCAATCTGGGCGTACGTCAGTTATGACATCTCGCTCGCGGGCTACCAGTTTGTGGAGCGCCTGAACTGGGTGCCGGCGCTCGGCATTTCCTATTACGTTGGTGTGGACGGCCTGAGCCTGCCGATGGTGCTGCTCACGGGTATTGTGATCTTCACTGGCGTATTGATTTCCTGGAAGATTGATGACCGCCCGCGAGAGTTCTTCGCGTTTCTATTTCTGCTTGCCACCGGTGTATTCGGCGTGTTCGTGGCGCTTGATCTGTTTCACCTGTTTTTCTTTTACGAAATCGCGGTCTTCCCGATGTACTTGCTAATTGCTATCTGGGGCTGGAAGGTGTCCCGCGAATACGCTGCGATGAAGCTCACGCTTTATTTGTTTATTGGCTCGGTGGTGGCAGTGGTTGGTGCGCTGGCAATGTACTTTGCGGCCGGCATGAACACGTTTGACATGCTGGCGCTGCAAAATGCTAACTTCCCGGCGGACTTTCAGCGCTTTTGGTTTCCATTTATATTCTTTGGCTTTGCTGTGCTGGCAGGCATTTTTCCGTTCCACAACTGGAGCCCGGAGGGGCACGTGGCTGCGCCGACCGCCGTATCAATGTTTCATGCCGGTGTGCTCATGAAGCTGGGCGCCTTTGCTGCGCTGCGCGTTGGCGTGATGCTGCTGCCTGCGGGTGCGCATTACTGGATGCCATGGATTGTCTTTCTGGCGCTAATCAATATTGTCTATGGCGCCTTTGTGGCCATGATGCAGCGCGATCTTAAGTACGTGATTGGCTTCTCTTCTGTTTCGCACATGGGCCTGGTGACGATGGGCGTTGCCTCGCTAACGCCGCTCGGCATAACGGGTGCCGGCCTGCAAATGTTTTCGCACGGCGCCATGACGGCGCTGTTCTTTGCGTGCGTCGGAATGATCTATGATCAGGCGCATACCCGCGACATCCCCTCGCTGGGCGGTTTCGGCGCAAAGATGCCACTGGTGGCGGTGGCTTTCATCATCGGCGGACTGGTGTCCATGGGTATGCCGGGTTTCTCCGGTTTTATTGCGGAACAGCCTATTTTTATGGGTGTATGGGCAGCCGGGCAAACTACCAGCCAGTACTATTTGGGCCAGCAATACGCTTGGATTGACCTTGTGGCGGTGATCGCTATAGCGATTACCGCAGCCTACATCTTGCGTGCCGTGCACCAGGTATTTTTTACCAAACTTCCGGCGGAGTTTGAGCACCATGTGGGCGATGTAACCGTTTTGGACAAGGTGGCGTTGGTAGTGCTGGTGGGCGTTTTGCTGGCACTAGGGTGGTTCCCGGCGTGGATGGCGCCACTGGTTGCCAGCAGCGCAGCAAATGTGATGACGATTCTGCAGGGAGCAGCCGGATGATTGCTCCGTACGTTCCTGCTGACTGGCTGGTGCTGCTGCCGGAAATTGCGCTGGTAGTTGTGGCGGTATTGCTGGCCGTTTTGGATGTGGCGTACCCGCAGTTGCGGCGCACGGGCGAGCTTGGCATTTATGCCGGCATCGGTATTGCGCTTGCGGGCGTGCTTGGAATAGTTTTCGCTTTGCCCGGCAGCGACCGGACGCTGCTGTTCGGCGGGATGTTGCGCTCGGACCTGTTTGCATTTGTGTTTCGCATGCTCGTGATCTTTGCGGGTGTAATGACTGCGCTGTTGAGCAGTGGCGTGCGCGGTGTCAGCCGCCACGGTGAATACTTCATTCTGTTGATCGGCGCGTGCCTGGGCATGAACTTCATGGCGCTGTCGGCTGACATCATAATGCTCTACCTCGCGCTGGAGACCACCAGCATTGCCGGCTACGTTCTCGCTGGCTTCGCGCATGGCGACGACCACGCGGCTGAGGCCGGGCTCAAGTACTTCCTGTTTGGTGCGGCTACCTCCGGCTTACTGGTGTATGGCCTCAGCTTGCTGTACGGCTTCACCGGCGAGACCGGCCTCGCTGCAATTGCGGCTGCAGTCGGGGATGGGCAAGTGCCGCCTGCTGCGCTGCTTGTTATCAACATGCTGCTATTGGCGGGCATTGGCTTCAAGCTGGCTGCAGTCCCATTTCACTTCTGGGCGCCGGATGTTTATGAGGGCGCGCCTACGCCGGTCACCGCGTTTATTTCCACCGCGTCAAAGGCGGTTGGTTTTGCTGTGCTGTTTAGAATCATGAGCGTTACAGTTCCCATGTCGGCCTATCTGCTGCCCCTGCTGACGGCAATATCTGTTTTGTCTATGACCCTTGGTAATCTTGCGGCGCTGGCGCAGCGCAACATTAAGCGGTTGCTGGCGTATTCTTCCATTGCCCATGCGGGTTATGTGCTCATGGCGGTTGTGACTATTTCGGATTTGGGCACGGCTGCAGTCGTGTTTTACCTGATCACCTATGTTGTCACCAACCTGGCAGCTTTTGCGGTGGTAATTATTTTTGCGCGCGTCTCCGGCTCTGATGAAATTGCGGATTACGCCGGGCTAAGCCGGCGCTCGCCGTATCTGGCGCTGGCCATGCTTGTCGCGTTCCTTTCGCTTGCGGGTGTTCCTCCGCTTGCCGGATTTTTCGGCAAAATGTTCTTATTTGCGGCTGTGGTTGAGGCGGGACTTATTTGGCTTGCAATTGTTGGTGTTTTGAACGCAATTCTGGGCATCTACTACTATCTGATTGTGCTTAAGGTAGTCTTTGTTTATCCCGCGCCAGAAGGTGCGGCTTCCATTGATGTTCCACGCGTTTATAGCGTGTCACTTGCTGTGCTGTGCATTGGTATCGTTGTGCTTGGCACGGTCGCTGGGCCGTGGTTTGATCTTGCCTTGCAGTCGGCGCAAGGCATCTATTGACTCTAGACAAGCGCCCAAAAAACAGGTGTTTGTGTTAGACTGCAATGGCTCCGAACGTAAGAGGCACTCAGACAGCCACACTCCGCAGGAGCATGCTGCGCGTGGTTGTGCAGATTGCCCTGGTAACCTGCGCGATCATTGCCGGGGCGCTGGGCGCCGGGGTGGGGCTGGACCGGACACTGGGTACGCGGCCCTGGCTGACGGTAGGAATGCTTGTTGGTAGTATTCCGGTTACGATTGTGGCGCTGTATTTTCTAGCAATGAGTTTTGCGCGTTCGCAGCAGGCGGGTCGCCCGCGCAATTTAGATACTCGGGAGGAAGATCGAGTTGACGGCTTCAAGTAACAACAGAATTCTAGGCATAAAAAACCGCTATTTGGTGCTGGTGCTGCTGATTGGGTGGGCGGTTGCCTATAATATTATGCCGCCGGTTTTAGTGCACATTCAGTTGCCACCTGAGGAACTGACACACCCAGTGCAGCTTCCAATTCTGGGAAAGTTTGCATTTACCAACACGATGGCGGCGATGCTGCTAGCTGATTTGATTCTTCTGGTACTTGCCTTTGCTTTCAGCCGCTCTGCGCGCGCTGCACTTGCAGCGGGTGCCCGGGCCATTAGCGGCGTATCGGGAGCCTTGGAGGCGCTGATGGAAGCGCTTTACGGCCTGACTGAGACCAATGCCGGCCGCTGGACGCGTGAGATTTTCCCGTGGTTTGCTACGATTATGCTTGTGGTGCTGGTAAACAACTGGCTTGAATTAATTCCCGGCGTGGACAGCATTGGGATCTTGCATGCGGATGAGCATGGTTATCCCGTGCAGGAGCTGGCTTTCGGAACTACGCTTGTTGCCGGTGACGCGCATCATGCGGCGGGCGGCCTTTTTGGACTGGTGCCGTTTGTACGCGTCAACTCCACCGATCTAAACTTTACCGTTGCGCTGGCGCTAATCGCCGTGGTTATGGTGCAGGTGTTTGGCATTCGGGCACTGGGCGTGGGGTATTTCAAGAAATTCTGGAACACCTCCACCTTGTTCACAAAGCCGATGTTCGGCGTGATTGACTTTGGTGTTGGTCTGCTCGAGCTCGTATCAGAGTTTTCCAAAATTTTGTCGTTTAGCTTCCGGTTGTTTGGCAATGTGTTCGCCGGGTCGGTGCTCCTGTTCGTGATTGGGTTTCTGGTGCCCTCCTTTGCGCAGACAATTTTTCTCATGCTGGAGTTTGGCGTCGGCCTGATTCAGGCGGTGGTATTTGGAATGCTAACAATGGTGTTTATGTCTCAGGCGGTGGTCAGCCATCACGGTGACGAACATGCTGATCCCGAGGGTGCAGCTGCCCAGCATTAGGAAGTTCTCCCGGTTTCCGCAGCCAGCTGCGGGAAGGTCCGGTAGGCCTTGAAGTTTATTTTATTTTAGCGGAGGTATTGGTTAGATGGAAGGAAATATATATCAGATGGGGCAGGTGATTGGCGCTGGTTTGGCCATGATGGGCGCGATTGGCGCGGGTGCGGGCATTGGTATTGTGGTTAGCGGTGCCGTTCAGGCCATGGGCCGAAATCCTGATTTTGCGGGCACCATTCAGACAAACATGATTCTTGGCATCGCATTTGCCGAGTCGATTGCAATTTATTGCCTCGTGGTGGCGCTGCTGATCTTGTTTGTGGGTGTCTAATAGCGCCTGTCGGATTGCTGTGATGGTTTTGATGCGTAGCTATTATATAGAAGGAGGCGGTTTTGGCAGCTCTAGGTCTTAATCTCGGATATCTGCTTGTGCAGATGTTCAGTTTTCTGGTGATGTTTGTTGTGTTGCGGGCCTGGGTGTATGGTCCGGTGCTGGAGCTTTTGGCGGCACGGCGCGAGAAGATCAGCAAGAGTCTGGAAGACGCACGCAAGGCCGAAGAGCTGCGCGAGCGGACGGAAGCGGATGCCTCTAAGATTTTGGCAGAAGCGCGCGCTGAGCGCGCCAAGATCGTGGCGGATGCAACCTATCAAGCTGAGAAGCGCGCCGCTGATATTATTCGCGGGGCTGAGAAGGAGCGGGAAGACTTGCTTACTGCCGCCAAACATGAGGCGGAGAGCAAAGTGCAAGGCGCTTTGGAAGAGCTGCGGCCCCAAATTGCAGCGATCGCTATTGCTGCGGCTGGCCGGATAGTGCAGGGGGCTCTTGATGATGCCCGGCAGCATGCTCTGATTGACCAGTTTTTCTCGGGTGTGCGCGAAGGCAAAGTGACCATCCTCGAGGGCGAGGCTTTGAGCGGCGCGGCGGCGGTGGTTACGAGTGCAATCACTTTGAAGGATGCCGAGAAGGAAAAAATCAAGCAGGCGCTGTCCGATAAACTCGGAGGCTCGGCGAAAGTCTCGTTTCGCGTGGATCCGGCGATCTTGGGCGGCATTGTGATTCGCGTTGGAGACCACGAGGTGAATGGCTCTGCGCGGCAAACATTGCAGCAGTTGCAGGAGTCCCTGCGCTAGGATCGCCTTAGTTTGTTTTTTGAACAGCCCCATACCGGGGCTGTTTTTTTTGGTGAGCTGTGTACCCGGGTCTGAATGGGATGCGGACACATTTATAATTTGAGCCGAGTACGCTGGTGAAGCTTTCGAAACTCATCGAGGATTTGCCTGGGGCGCAAGTAGTGGGTTCTGCCGACGTCGAGGTTACATCGGTGGTGGAAGACTCGCGCGAGTGCACTGCGGGATGCGTATATGTGGCCCGCAGTGGGGCTGTTGCTGACGGGCGCAAGTTTATACCGGCGGCGTTGCAAGCCGGTGCAGCTGCAGTTGTTCTGGGCGGGTCGCCGCATGCTGACGGAGGATCTGTCACCCAAGTGATAGTGCCGGACCCGGCATTGGCGCTGGCATTGCTTAGTGCGGCGCTGCATGGCCATCCTGCGCGCCAACTGGTGATGATTGGTGTTACGGGAACGGATGGCAAGACGACGACCGCTACGCTGATCCACGCCATCCTGCGCGCAGCCGGTTTTGAGGCGGGGCTGATCAGCACCATTCACGCTGTGATTGGCGATGCGGTGATTGAGACGGGTCTGCACGTGACCACGCCCAATGCGCCCGCAGTGCAGGCATTACTGGCACGCATGCTGGCAGCCGGCATCACGCACTGTGTGCTGGAGGTAACCTCGCATGCGCTGGTGCAGCAGCGCGTGGCCGGGATCGGATTTGACTCAGTAGTATTTACCAACATTACGCACGACCATATTGATTTTCACGGCACGCCGGAGGCGTATCTTGCTGCAAAGGCGTCGCTGCTTGCGCTTCTCGCGCCGCGCGGGTTGAAGCCCACAGTGAGCAAGACCGCTGTGCTCAATCGGGATGATGCATCCTACGCGCCACTTGTGCAGCGCTGTGCGGCGGCGCGCGTGGATTACGGCTTGCACCCGGCGGCGCACGTGCGGGCCGCTGCTATGCAATCCGGTGCAAATGGAACCAGTTTTGAGTTGCAGGCGGGTGAGATCTTTTGTAGCGTGCATACTCCGCTGCTCGGTGATTTCAACTTGCATAATTGTCTGGCGGCCGCTGCTTGCTCCCTGCAATTGCCTGGCGTTACGCCGCAGGCGGTGCAGCGCGGAATTGCATCCGTGCCGGCAGTGGCCGGACGCATGGAGCCGATCGATGCGGGGCAGGAGTTTTTGGCGCTTGTGGACTTTGCACACACGCCCAACTCGTTGCGCAGTGCATTGCGCGCGGCACGGCAGTTGTGCGGCGGGCGCTTGTGGGTGGTTTTTGGCGCGGCTGGCTTGCGTGATGTGGCCAAGCGCCGCTGGATGGGCGCAATTGCCGGTGAGTTGGCGGACTGCGTTGTGATCACGGCGGAAGATCCGCGCACCGAGCCGCTACGGGAAATTATGGAAGATATTGCATCTGGTTGCGCAGCCGCGGATGGTGTGCGGGATAAAACTTATTGGCTCGTGCCTGA
>CANNEJ010000013.1 GCA_947503585.1 Anaerolineales bacterium
GCGGCTTGCGCTGGGCAGGAGCGCACTCGCCAGATCATAGGTGTCGATCGAATCATTGTTACGCAGCGCGCCGTGCTTTTGTAAAAATCCAAGATCGAACTTTAGGTTGTGGCCAATTACAGGCGCGTTGCCCACAAAGCGCAGCAGCTCCGGCAGCGCCGCCGCGAGCACCGGCGCGCGCACCACCATTGCATCCGTAATGCCGGTCAGTTCAGTAATGAAACCGGGGATCGGCACGCCCGGGTTGACGAGCGTTTCATACTCGTCCTCAATGCGCGCGCCGCGAAACTTTACCGCGCCAATTTGAATGATTGCATCGCGGGTTGGATCCAGCCCCGTAGTTTCCAGATCCAGCGCAACCAGCGTGTCCGCCATGTTTAGGTGGCGAGCACGTGCTGCATAGCTTCGATTGCGCGGTCAACCATCGGCGCAGTTATCCAGCAGTGCGTTACCGCCCGGAAGCCGCGCGAAACCGGCGAGTATAGAAAGTCGACGAGCACGCCCTGCTCGCGCAAGCGCTCCATAATCTGCGCATCGGTCTGTGGCACTTGCGCAGCCAGATCAAAGTACACCATATTGGTGGCCACCACGCCGGGATCCAGCTTCACGCCGGCAACGCGTGCCAAGCCATGCGCCAGTTGCTGCGCGTGCGCATGATCATCCGCCAGCCGCTCCACCATTGACCGCAGCGCCACCAAGCCGGCAGCGGCCAGTATGCCGGACTGGCGCATGCCGCCGCCCAGCACCTTGCGGGCGCGCCGCGCGCGCTTGATGAACTCAACATCGCCACACAACACAGAGCCGGCCGGTGCGGCGAGTCCCTTGGACAGGCAAAAAGTCACTGAGTCCGCATCCGCCACCAGCTCCGCCGCAGATACATTCAATGCAACAGCGGCGTTGAACAAGCGCGCGCCATCCACATGCAGCTTGAGGCCGTGCGCGCGCGCCAGGCTGCCCGCTGCCCGCATATAGTCCACGCCCACCGGCAGGCCGCCGCACATATTTTGCGTGTTCTCCAGTGCCAGCACACTTGTGATCGGATGGTGTTGGTCGTCGCCTTGGATTGCGCCGGCCACCAAATCCAGTGGCAGTGTCCCGTTGCTAGCCTCCGCTAGCGGATGCGCCTGCACGCCGCACAGCTGCGCCAGCTGGCCCTGCTCGTTGCGGAAGACATGTGATTTATAACCGCAGATCACTTCAGCGCCGCGCTGCGTGTGCGCCATCATCGCCGCCACATTGCCCATCGTTCCGGACGCAACGAACAAGGCAGCGGCCTTGCCCGTCATGTGCGCAGCTACCGCCTCCAGCTCGTTGACCGTGGGGTCCTCGCCATAAACATCATCGCCCACTGCAGCGGCAGCCATCGCAGCGCGCATCTCTGGCGTGGGCTTGGTCACCGTGTCGGAACGCAGGTCAATAAATTCCATGATTGGGTTCAGCTACTTAGGTTTGAGATTGGCACCTGCCCACACGCCGGCACCGTAAAGCGCCCGGCTTAGCCGCGCAAGGCTGCGAGGCAAGCCTCCAGCTCGGCCGGCAGCGGCGCAACAAATGTCTGCGTCCTGCCGCTTGGTAATTTCAGCGTGAGGCCGGCAGCATGCAAAAAGTGGCGCGCTAGCTTGTACCGGCCGCCGCTCACGCCGTACAAAACGTCGCCCGCCAGCGGGCATCCCAAAAATGCCATGTGCACGCGCACCTGATGCGTGCGCCCGGTCTCCGGCTTAACATCCACCAGTGTGTAGCCGCGCAATGCCTCGCGCGTTCGATACTCGCTAACCGCCATGCGGCTGCGCAGCGCGCTGTTGGTCACCACGGCCATGCGCTGGCGGTGGCGCGGATCGCGCCCAATCGCCGCCTCCACGCGCCCGCTGGGCGTGGGCGGCCGCCCAACCACAAGCGCTACGTAATGTTTCTCCACTTTGCGCAACTTGAACTGCGCCTGCAGCGCGCGCTGCGCCGCGTCGTGTTTCGCCACCACAATCAACCCGGAGGTGTCTTTGTCCAAACGGTGCACAATCCCCGGCCGCAAGCTGCCTCCAACGCCGCCAAAGTCCTTCACATGCGCCAGCAGCGCATTCACCAGCGTGCCGGACGCATGCCCGGCGGCCGGATGCACCACCAGCCCGGCGGGTTTGTCCAACACCAGCATGTCCGCATCCTCGTACACCACCTGCAATGGAATGGCTTCTGCGATCAAGGTGGATGGCTCGGGCACAGGCACGGCGACGACCGCGGTCTCACCGCCTTCAAGCCGCACTCCGGCCTTGGCAGGCAGCTGCCCGTTTATCAGCACCTGCCCGCCCTCAATCAAGCGCTGAATTTGCGCACGCGAAAAGTCCGGCATGAACTCGACCAGCGCCTTGTCCAAGCGTTCGCCGCGCTGTGCAAGTTGAAATGTGTGCACCGCGCCGGCCGGCGTTGCCACTGCCATTAGTCCGGTGTCTGGCCCGGCTCTGTGACAGCCGGAGCCGGGCGCGCACGCGCCGGTTTGCTCTCGCTGCGCATCAAGATGACCAAAATTACCACGCCTGTCGAAATGGCCGCGTCCGCAATATTGAACACCGGCCAGTAATGTAAATGCAAAAAGTCCGTTACATACCCCTGATGCAGGCGGTCGATCATGTTGCCAATGGCACCGCCCACCTGCAAGCCAAGCGCCGTACGCAACCATACCTGCTCCGCCGCCAGCGTGCGGTTGTAGTACACAATCGCAGCCGACACCAGGATTGCCAGCACAGTCAGCAGCGCGCCGCCGCTCTTGAACATTCCGAATGCGGCACCGGTGTTGGTGGTATGTGCCAAGTCGAACACATCGCTCAGCCACGGGTGGATCTCCACGGTTTCGCCGATTTCCATGCGACTGCGCACCGCCCACTTGGAAAGCTGGTCAGCGGCGATCACCACAGCCGCGACCAAAAACAGGTTCAGCTGCACGCGCAGCGGAACTCCAACA
Organism: Anaerolineales bacterium; assembly: GCA_947503585.1. Classification (GTDB taxonomy): domain Bacteria; phylum Chloroflexota; class Anaerolineae; order Anaerolineales; family UBA11657; genus BD1. The sequence goes on from CANNEJ010000013.1 coordinate 2,954, forward strand.
TTATCCTGGGAAGTTATTTGCATTCGTTCCTTCTGATGTCGATAATACCACCGCACCAGAACTGCGCAGCGCCTTAGCCCGCTAATTCCACCTGCACGGCGAGGGACTCGCTTTCAATCAGCCATGGGTCTGCGGTAACTGCACCGGCTTGCAACTCAACTGCCAGCGTCTCGCCGGCAATGTATTCATGATGCTCGGCAATTGCCTGCGCAATTTGCGTGCTGGCGTGGAAGCGCACGCGAATGCGGTCTGAGATTTGGAAACCGCTGCTCTTGCGCAGCTCCTGCACCCGCCGGACCACCTCGCGCGCCAGTCCCTCCCGCACCAGTTCCGGGGTCAGGTCTGTCACCAGCGCGGCCACCAATCCGCCTTCAGCTGCCACCGCAAAACCGCTGCGCGCTTGCAGGCGCACCTCCACTTCGGCCGGCAGCAGCTCCAGGGCAATGCCATCCACCTGCAGCGCGAGCGACTGCCCGGACAGCAGCGTGCGCGCGGCCGTGGCTGCGTCCAGGGCCGCCAAGGCTGTCCGCACGGCCGGCAGCCGGCTGCCGTACTTCTGCCCCAGCTCACGCGGCAGCGCATGCAGCTCATACGCCACCGCCTCCAAATCAGAGTTAAGCAAACGCACCTGCTTCACGTTCAGCTCATCCGCAAGTAGTGCGCCATGGCGCGCGATCACACCCGCCGCATCCGCGCCCGCCCAAAACGCGGCTTCTGGCAGCGGCTGGCGCACCTTTAGCTTGCTGCGCTGGCGGGCGCTATGCCCCAGGGACACCAGTCTTTGCACAATCTGCATGTCATGGTTCAGCGCCGGGTCAATGCGGGCTGCTGCAGCCACCGGCCAGTCTGTCAGGTGCACCGACTCGGGCTGGTTGGCGCCGGCAAGGTTGCGGTAAATTGCATCCGCGATAAATGGCATCGAGGGTGCAAGCAGCTTGCTCACGGTTAGCAGGCATTCGTGCAGCGTGGCGTACGCCGCCTGCTTGTCCGGGCCGGCGCCGCTCTTCCAAAACCGGCGCCGCGAGCGGCGCACATACCAGTTAGAGAGGTCGTACACAAAACGCTCAATCGGGCGCGTCGCACCGGTGACATCGTAACTTTCAAAAGCTGTGGTCACACTGCCCACCAGCGTGTGCAGCTCCGAAAGGATCCAGCGGTCCAAGTCCGTCAGCGCTGCGGCTGCAGCCGGGCTGCCGCCCGCCGCTGGCTGCCAGCCATCCAAGTTGGCATACGAAACAAAAAACGCGTACGTGTTCCACAGCGTTAGCGTAAAGTTGCGCACCACCTCGCCCACAAGATCCACAGAGAAGCGCCGCTCCTGGCCGGGCGGGCTGGCAGTGTAGAGATACCAGCGAAACGCATCAGCGCCATGCACCGCAAGCACATCCCACGGGTTCACAATGTTGCCCTTGGACTTGGACATCTTTTGCCCTTCGCCATCGAGGATCAGGCCGAGGCAGGCCACATTTTTGTAGGCCACGCTGCCAAACAGCAGCGCGCTGATGGCATGCAGCGAATAAAACCAGCCGCGCGTTTGATCCACCGCTTCGCAAATGTAGTCGGCGGGAAACTGCTCGTCAAAAAGCTGCTTGTTCTCAAACGGATAGTGCCATTGCGCAACCGGCATCGCACCGCTGTCAAACCAGCAGTCAATCACTTCGGGCACGCGCCGCATCAGCTTGCCGGTTTTGGGATTTGCAAATGTGATCGCGTCCACATGCGGGCGGTGCAGATCCAGCGTGTCCAGCGGTTTGCCGGCGAGTTGGGAAAGCTCCGCCACCGAGCCCACCATCAGGGTGTCGCCATCATCATCCATCCAGATGGGCAGCGGCGTTCCCCAGTAACGCTCGCGGCCCAGCGCCCAGTCCACGTTGTGCTCCAGCCAGTTGCCAAAGCGCCCGTTCTTCACGTGGTCCGGGTACCAGTTGATGGTTTGATTAAGGTTTACGAGAGCTTCTTTGGCACGCGTGGTGCCCACATACCATGTGTCGCGCGCGTAGTAAAGCAGCGCCGTGTTGCAGCGCCAGCAGAATGGATAGGTATGCAGAATGGTGCCCGCCCGGTGCAACAGCTGCCGCGCCTGAAGATCCTGAATGATCAGCGGATCAGCATCCTTGACCCACATACCCGCAAACGGCAGCACCGCATCAATGAAGCAGCCGCGCGCATCCACGGTCTGCAGCACCGGCAGGTTGTGCGTGCGCGCCACCTGCATGTCTTCCGCGCCGTACGCCGGCGCCAGGTGCACAATGCCGGTGCCGTCCGTCGTGGTTACAAATTCGCCGGTCACCACAAAGTGGGCCTGCTCCGTAAACGGCAGGAAGCTGTAAAGCGGAAGGTATTGCACGCCGGCCAGCTGCGCGCCGGTGTGCTCTGCCACAATCTTGTGCCCGCCCTCCCCCAATACCTCCGCCAAAAGTTCATGCGCCAAAATCAGGCGCGTGCCATCCGGCTGCTCCACCGTAACGTAGCGCACCGCAGCACCCACAGCGCAAGCCACATTTGCGGGCAATGTCCATGGCGTTGTGGTCCACACCAGCAGCGCGGTGTTGGGATCATCCTTGAGGCGCATGCGCACATACACAGACGGGTCCGGCACGTCGTCCTGATAACCCAGCGCCACCTCGTGGTCAGACAGCGCCGTGCCGCAGCGCGGACAGTACGGCACAACTTTGAAGCCGCGGTACACCAGCTGCTTGTCCCACAGCTGGCGCAGGATCCACCACACTGATTCGATGTAGTTGTTCTCGTAGGTCACGTAGGCGGTTTTTAAATCCACCCAAAAACCAATCCGGTCCGTGAGGCGCTCCCACTCTTGAATATATTCAAACGCGGACTGGCGGCAGCGCGCATTGAACTCGGCGATGCCAAACTTTTCAATCTGCTCCTTGCCCGTCAAGCCCAGCTGTTTTTCAACCTCAATCTCAACCGGCAAGCCATGCGTGTCCCAGCCACCGCGCCGCAGCACATACTTGCCGCGCATTGCCTGGTAGCGCGGAAAAATATCCTTGAACGCGCGCGCCAGCACATGATGGCTGCCGGGCTTGCCGTTGGCAGTGGGCGGCCCTTCATAGAACACATAGCGCGGCCCGCCCGCGCGCAGCTCAGTAGATTTGCGAAATATCCCGCCTTGCTGCCAGAACTCGAGCACTTCAAGTTCCATTTGCTGCAGGTCGAGCTTTGAGGAGACCGGTGTAAACATAAATTGAATTCTATTCTGTTTTGCGCTGCTGGCCTGCGGGCTGCAGTCCGCTGGCAGCCGGCTGCCGGTCAGGGAGCGGCAGCCTGCAAGCGCTGGCGCAGCTGGTCCACCGTCTGCCGCTGGCCGCTGCTGCCATCATCGTAATACCAGTGATCCCAGCCGTTGCAGGCACTGCCCCGAATCAAACTGCCAATTTGGTGGATGGATCCGGTTTGCCCGCGCCAGCGCAGGTGGCCGCTGGCCAGCACCACCGCCCGCTGCGCGCCCTGCGCGCCAAAGAAGAGCGTCTGCCCCGGCTGCAGCAAACCATTTTCCAGCAGCGCACCAAACGGCACGCGCGGCAGCGTGCGCCGCTCCGGCGTGGTCAGCACCTGCAGCGCGGGATCCGGCAGCTGCACGGCGGCAATACGCCGCCGCGCCAGGCTGATGTATTTGCGCTCGCGCTCGATGCCCACCCAGTGGCGGCCCAGCTTGCGCGCCACCGCACCGGTTGTGCCGCTGCCAAAAAACGGATCGAGCACCACATCGCCGGGACTGGTGCTGGCCAGCAGCACACGGTAGAGCAGCGCCTCGGGCTTCTGCGTGGAATGCGCTTTCTGCCCGTTTACCTTCAGCCGTTCGTTTCCGCTGCACAATGGCAGGCGCCAGTCACTGCGCATTTGCAAATCATCATTCAGCGCCTTCAGTGCCTGATGGTTAAAGGTGTGGCGCGCGCCCTTGGTCTTCTGCGCCCACACCAGCGTCTCGTGCGCATTTGTAAAGCGCACGCCGCGAAAGTTAGGCATCGGATTGGCCTTGACCCACACCACATCATTCAGAATCCAGTATTGCAGATCCTGCAGCAATGCGCCCACGCGATAAATATTGTGATAGCTGCCAATCACCCACAGCGTGCCGGTGTCTTTTAGCACACGCCGGCAGCCTTGCAGCCATGCACGCGTGAATGCATCGTACGCTGCAAAATCTTCAAACTGATCCCACGCATCCGTAACCGCAGCTACACGCGAGCTGTCCGGCCGGTACAGCGCCTGCTGCAGCTGCAGGTTATAGGGCGGGTCGGCAAACACCACATCCACCGAAGCCGCGGGCAGCTGCTCCAGCACGGCAACGCAGTCGCCCAGAATTACGGTGTCCAGCGGCAGTTTGGCAATGGGTTTAGTTTGTTTGCGCACCGGCATGTATTTACTTCAACTTACGCTCAATACCAGGCGCTTGTTGATGCGCCCCTTGCTCTTGTAATCCGCGATGCGCAGGCGCCCGACTGCAGCGGTGTTGTCCACATGCGTACCACCGTCCGCCTGCAGGTCCAGCCCCACAATCTCCACCGTGCGCACCTCCGCAATGCCCGCGGGCAGCAGGTTGACCTTGGTCCGAATCAAATCCGGAATTGCGAAAGCTTCAGCGCGCGGCAGAATCTGCACACGCACCGCGCGCGCCGCTGCAACTTCTGCATTTATCTTTGCCTCAATTTCATCCACCAGTTCAGCGCGCATTGTTTCGAATTCAAAATCCATGCGCCCCTGCAGTAAATCCATATTGCCGCCCGTAACGCTCGCACCATAATCGCGCCAAACCACACCGCACAGGATGTGCATGGCCGTGTGCGTGCGCATCAATGCGTAGCGCCGCTCCCAGTCCAGTTCCGCACTCACCACGCTGCCCGCCACCGGCACATCCCCGCCGCGCAACTCGTGCCACACCACGCCGCCCTCTTTTTTAACCGCACTCACTTCCCAAGTCAGGTCTCCGGCGCGCAGTGTTCCTGTGTCATGCGGCTGTCCGCCGCCACCGGGAAAGAATGCGCTGCAGTCCAGAGCCACGCGCGCACCTTCCACCGCCGTCACAGCAGCTGAGAAGCTGCGCAGATAAGCATCAGTTTGGTAGAGCAGAGTTGTCAAAACGGCTGGCGGAGAAACATGGGGTTCAATCGATGCCGGCCCAAATGGCTCAAATTATTTAACGACTCCAATCGAATTTGCGGCCACCAGATTTAGGGCCCGGAGCACTTGCGCGCATCATTGCCTGCGTGCAAACAGGTCGCTTTGTTTCACAGCCGGAATTCAGTTCTACGCGGCACACGGATGCGGGCCAGCGCACCGGTGCGCTTCACAATGCGCCAAAAAGTTTTGTTACTTGGATTTCTTGGCCTTGGCCAGCTTGCGCGCAGATTTCTCCCGCTTGCGCTCCAATTCTTTGTTAGCCTTGCGAATTTCCTTTTTTGTTTTTACCGGTTTGAGCTTTGCCTTCGGCTGTACGACCTTTGGTTTCGCCGGTCGGGCAGCGGGCTTCGGCGCGGCCCGGGCTGCCTTGCGCACGGGGCTGGGCCGCTTTGCAGCCGGCGGCTTGCGCAGCCGGGGTTTTGCCGCTGCGGCCGGCCGCTTCCGCGGTGTGCTGGCATACGGACGCACACTGCGGCGCAGTTGGTCATACAGCGCATTCACATTCGTCTGGTGCAGACTTTCCGCCAGGCCGCCCATCTGTACTTTAACCAGATTGGTGGACGTCAGTAAAAATTTTTCCAGCGTCTCTTTGGACAGCCGGCGTTTAAGCGTACGCCGCACGTGCGCATCGATTGTTTGTAAATAGCGGATCTGGCCGCGGACGCTATCCCGAATCTCGCCCCGCAAAATAACATCGCCATGCCCCTGCACCAGCATCTCCACGTCCGTCAGCACCACATCCTGCAGCGACCCAAGCAAATTCTTGAGGCTGCCGCCCATGCCGGCAATCACGGGAATGGACATGACCGTATCCGACGCAAACAGAACTCGATCTTCATTTACCAGCACTGTCACTAGATCAGGGCTGTGGCCCGGCGAGTGCGTGAGGATCAAGGTCTTGCCGCCGAGGGTAAGGCGAAACTGGCTGGTGCGAAAGGTGACCTGTGGCAGCACAATTTTCACCCTTGCCATGTCGGGAGAATCCTGCTGGGCGCGCTTCAACGCCTCGCGCGTGCGCGTATGCAGCAGATCCGCACACAGCGCATGTGCAACAACCTGGGCGCCCGCAAAAAGCCAGGTGCCATAAACATGGTCGGCATGGTGGTGCGTGTTTACAACGTAGCGCACTACCGTGCCCAATTTGCGCTCAATAAACTCGCGCATATCGCGCGTCTCATCTTCGTAGGGCAGCGTGTCAATTACAATCGCACCATCCGGCGTCAGCACCACGCCCGCCGTCACATGCGCATAGCGGTCGCTTGTAAAAACGTAGACGTTGTCTGACAGCCGCTCGGTTTTTGTCACAGCTGCGCCCGCTCCATACCGGCTGCCCGCGCCAATCTATAACCCAAGTTGCCAGAATGAATTTGCTGCATTATTCGATTGATGGTTGACGGAATGCTAATGGGTGTGCAAAAATTTACAGTTGTAACTTGGCGCGGCGGCACAGCCCTAAAAAAGGCCCCACCATGCCGTGTGCCCGCTAAGTTTTGTGCCCGCTTATGCAGGCCGGGCGCAGATCGATTTGTTCCACCTTGGCTGCGCCCGCTTGGCGGGCTTGCCTATCGTGTTGCAAAAAGAATAAAACGTCCGTATAAATCATGTTGGCCCAAAACCACAAGTCGGTATCACGTACACGGCAGGACCACACGAACCATAACACACGCGCCACGCCAAAGCAAGCCCGCCCTTCCAGTTGCGAAATAACCTATTTTAAAAGGGTTTACGGAGAGTCTTGAATGACCAGCAGCCGGTCGTGCCCCGCGAGGTCCGGCCGCACCTGCACGCGGGCTGCCGGAAAGGCAGCCGCTGCCAGCCCGCACACCGCTGCCTTTTGCGCCGCCCCAATCTCAAGGCACATGGCACCGCCCGCTGCCAGATGGGCCGGCGCTGTCGCTAACAACTCCGCAATCAGCTGCAAGCCGTCTGCGCCGCCATCCAGCGCGAGGCGCGGCTCGTGCCGCCCCACCGCAAGTTCAGCCGCCTCTTGCGTAGTTAGGTAAGGCAGGTTCGCGCAAATCAAATCGAATTCACCAAGCGCGCGCAGCAAGTGCGTGTGCACAAACTGAATCCGGTTGCTCACCGAATGGCGCTGCGCATTTGCGCGGGCAACCTGCAGCGCAGCGACCGCTGCATCGCTAGCTGTAAGCGTAATACTGCGGTTGTGCAGTGCAAGTGCCACCGCAATGCAGCCGCTGCCGGTGCCCACATCGGCCACGCGCGCACCCGGCTGCAGCAGTTGCAGCGCCTGCTCCACCAGCAACTCCGTCTCCGGGCGCGGAATTAATACCGCCGGGCTAACCACAAAGCTGGCCCCAAAAAACTCCCACTCCCCGATCAGATACGGCAACGGCTCGCCCGCCTGCAGGCGCAAGTGCGCACTTTTAAAACGGTCCAGCTGCGCGGGATGGATCTGCACCTGCGGGTTTGAAAGCAACTTGGTGCGCGTCACACCGATTGTATGTGCCAGCAGCACCTGCAAGTCGTTGCGGTCCGCGCCGCCCGCAGCCAGCACGCTGCCCACCGTGGCCGCCGGCGCCAAAGCTGCCATCACAGACCGGCCTCAGCCAGCCGCTCCGCCTCGTTGCTGGTAACCAGTTCATCAATCAAAACTTCGAGTGCGCCGTCGAGCACGTCCGTCAGGTTATGCACCGTCAGGCCGATGCGATGGTCACTGATGCGATTCTGCGGATAGTTGTAGGTGCGGATTTTTTCGCTGCGGTCACCGGTGCCCACCTGCGAGCGCCGGTCGGCAATTTCCGCAGTGCGGCGCTTCTCTTCTTCCAAGTCATACAGGCGGGCGCGCAGAATGGCCATGGCCCGCAGCCGGTTCTGCAATTGCGAGCGCTCGTCCTGGCACTGCACCACCAACCCGCTGGGCTCATGAATGAGCCGCACGGCCGTGGAGTTCTTTTGCACGTGCTGCCCGCCCGCGCCCCCGGCCCGAAAGACCTCCATGCGCACGTCAGAGTCTGGAATAACAATCTCAACCTCATCCACCTCGGCCATCACAGCCACCGTGGCAGTGGAAGTGTGAATGCGCCCTTGCGCCTCGGTGGTCGGTACGCGCTGCACCCGGTGCACGCCAGACTCATATTTGAGGCGCGAGTAAACACCCGGCCCGCGCACCTCAAAGGAAACTTCTTTGAAGCCGCCCACCCCGCTCGAATTGGATGACATGATTTCGGCCCGCCACTTTTGGCGCTCCGAATAGCGCGTGTACATGCGGAACAAGTCGGCGGCAAACAAACCCGCCTCGTCACCGCCGGCACCGGCGCGGATCTCCACGATCACGTTGCGATCATCGCGCGGATCCTTGGGCAGCAGCAAGCGCCGCACGCGCTGCTCGAGCGCCAGCTGTTGCTGCTCAAGCTCCGGCAGCTCAGCAGCAGCCATATCGCGCAGCTCGGGGTCTGCCAGCAGCGCGCGCGCGTCAGTTACGCGGGACTGCAATGCACGCAGCGCCTGTGCCGAATCCACCAGCGGCTCCAGCTTGCTGCGTTCCTGTGCCAGCTCCACCAGCCGCACCGGATTGGTAGAAACCTGCGGATCGGCCAGCAGCGCGTTTATTTCATCAAAACGCGCTTCAATGCCGGCCAGCTTATCTAGCATGATGGAGAGGCAGCGCGGGCGCTCGCCCTCCCGCCGGCTTATACAATGCCAAACGGGCGGTGCGGCCGGCGCAGCGCGTCGCTAGTGGATAAAGCGGGAGAGCGCAACCATCCCGGAAATCAGCACAACAAACAGTATGCCGATGCGCTTTAGATCCGCGCGAATATGCGTGTAGTCCGCCGCAATATCCTCGCGTTTGGCAGCGCTGGACGCACTGCCGCCGGAGAAGACGGCGCTGCCGGTTGCGGAAAGACTGCGTTTGCGACGGTCGCGTTTGGTCATTTCGATTTTCTCACTGCCAAGCTAATCATACCGCAAAGCGCCGGCACTTTACGACTCGGGCTGTAGCTCGGCGAACACCACAATGCGCTTGTTATCTACGAGATAAGGGTAGCAGGAGATCAACGTAAGCGTGGGCGCGGTAGTCGAGGATAGCACCCGCACGTCTGTCGGCTCCACAACCTCGGTGCCAGTGATGCGATAGTTAAATTTTTCCACAGTCGTTTGCAGTGTAACCAGGTCACCAGGCTGCAGCTTATCCAGATACCGGAAAATCTCGCCGAAAATATCGTTGTGCGCAGACAGAACCAGATTGCCACCCTGGCCGGGATCGGTAGTGCCCAATTGCTGGCCCACGCCCTTCTTCAGCTGCTCCCAGCTGTCTCCGCGCACCACGGCCGCGTCCACCCCGATCGCGCTAATCTGAATCCGCACTGCCTGACGCGGACCGGGCGTCGGCGGGATGGAAATTGGCTGCGCCGCTTGCACCAACGGCCGCAAGTGCTCCGGGATTTCGGCTTCATTAAACTGCGCCCCGCCGGCCGCATTGGGGGGCGTATGGCCGCCCGGCAAAACTACGGCGGTAATGCTCGGCGTGGGAGCCAGCGTGGCAGCGCCCGCTTGCATTAATTGCTGCGCCTCGCGGTTAAGCAGATTGCGGTCAGCCCATAACTGGTAACCAAAGTAGATCAGTCCCGCAACCGCCAGCAGCTCGACAAATGCAAGCAGCGCATTACCCATCCACCCCAAGCGCATCCACTGCCAGCCCGACGACTGGTGTTCGCCCTCGGAAATTTCCACCTCGGGGCTGCCCGGCAGCGCGCGTCCCGCATCGCGATAGCGCCGCAGGCGTTCGGCCCGCACCGCAGCGCGCCGCA
>CANNEJ010000014.1 GCA_947503585.1 Anaerolineales bacterium
TCCAGTTTTGTGTGGCGCATTGGCGCGCGCGCGGCGGCCGATGGCTGGCGCATTTTTCTTTTGGGCGCAGCAGAAGGCGTGGCCGCAGCTGCAGCACAAGTGCTGTGCGCTGCGCATCCGGCCCTGCAAGTTGTGGGTACATACAGCGGGAGCCCGCACCCGGATGCACTGCCGGCCATTCTGGCGCAGGTGCACGCCGCGCAGCCGGATGTGTTACTGGTTGCCTACGGCGCGCCGCAGCAAGATTTGTGGATTGCCGCCAACCGCGCGGTGCTTGCTGTGCCGGTGATGATGGGCGTGGGCGGCGCACTGGATTTTGTGGCCGGGGTCGCGCAGCGCGCGCCGCAGTGGATGCAGCAGCTTGGCTTGGAATGGCTGCACCGCTTGCTGCTGCAGCCCTGGCGCTGGCGGCGCATGCTGGCGCTGCCGCAGTTTGCATGGCTGATGCTCACGCAGCCAGACGCCGTGCGCGAAATCTGACATCCAATGCCCCGCCTAAACACAGCCAGCCGTACCATAGCTGCGCCCGTGCGCGCAGCGCCGTGCCTGTAACTTTGGATAGTTTGCATGGGGCTCGCTTCTATTATTGAAGTGCTTGCGCCCGGCCGCTCAATTGTGGCTTGTGCATTTTGCGGCGCTACCGGAATCGAGCCCGGCGCGCCAACGACGGTTTGCAGTGTGTGCTCAGGCAGCCGCCAGCTTTTGGTGCAGCACTCTGATACGCTGCTCACCTGCGTGCAATGCAGCGCCACCGGCCACAAACCCGCTGCGCGCGGCAGGTTTACCCGCCAGGCCTGCCCGGAATGCCGCGGCGCCGGCTGCATCTCACAAGCCGGCACCACGCATGTGTTGAATTTGCGCCAGCGCTGCCAGCGCTGTGGCGGCGTTGGCAGCGAGCCGGCCGATTTTGGATATACTAAAAATCAGCCGTGCAGCGCTTGCTCCGGCAGCGGCACTGCGCCGCCGGGCGGCCATATTCGTATTCTCACTTGAAGTAATCCCTCCCCAACCCTGCACGCGATTCGAACCCCCCTATGTCTGAGTACAACGCGATTCAAGCGCTCTCCGGCAGCTCTGCGTTAAACCGTTATCGCAGTGTGGCACTGGCTGCGCCGCAGGCACCGGCAGACCGGCCGCAGCAACGCATTGATACCAGTCGCGTTGACCGCCCCGATGCCAGCCCGATCTTTGCGCGGCTGGACCGATTCGAGACTTACACGCCGTACCCCTATCTCACCCCCAACACCAAGCGCCCGGCAAGCGCCAATTACGCGCCGCGCGTAGAACACACACTTGACGCCACCATCGAGCGCAACGCCGAGCGCACCGTAGAACGCCCAGCGGAAGTGCTGCCCGGCATCAAGCTGGAGCAAAGCATGGCCGGCAACTCCGGCGTCGCCCGCCAATTGCTGGCCCAGGAGACGGTCACCCCCGGCAGTTTTTTTGACTACCTGATTTAATCTCCGTAAAAAATCCGCGCAAAAGGCTTGATTTTGCGGGCGCGCGTGCAACCCGTCTGCATCGCTAGTTGCGCCTGCCGATAACTTTTGCATGCCGGATGCCTGTTCAATGGAGTAGCTGGCATGGCTTGCAGCGCGGTGACTTCAATCTTCAACTTTGTCCGCCGCAGCCACGGGCTGGCAGCAGCTGTGGCTTGCGGGCTGCTGCTGTGTGGCAGGCCGGCCGGTGCGGTGCGCGCCGCCGAGACGCCGCCCGTCACTCCCGTAGTGAGCGCACCACAGTTCTGGCTGGACAATCCAACCGTGCGCCCCGGCGCCTGCACCTGGCTGCGGTGGAACACTGCCGAGAGCCGCGCTGTGTACTTTGGCAACGCGGAGGTGGAGGCGGTTGGGCAGCGCCGCGTGTGCCCGTATGCGGATGAGCACTATGTGCTGCGGCTGCGCGGCGAGGGTGGCTGGCTCACAAATCTGCGGCTCACAGTAACTGTTGCGGGAGAAGCACTGGCCACAGCGCAATCTGGCAGCGCTGCGGACACTGTTGCCGAAGAAGCACCGCCCATAGAGCAGGCTGGCAGCGCTGCCGGCGAAGATCGCACCATCTTCACGTACTACTTCTATTGGTACGACGAGCAAAGCGCGCTGCATATGGGCCGCAACCCGCGTGACCCCAGCAGCTGGCTCACCCAAAATCCCGCCGGCCCGCTGCCGCCGGCATTGCGCAGCCCGGCGTGGCACCGGCGCCAGCTGGAAGACATGACGTACGCCGGCATCGATGTGGCGCTGCCGGTGTACTGGAACACAACCGACGCCCATAACTGGTCGCGGCCCGGCCTGCAGGCGCTTGCCACCGCGCTGCAAGCTATGCGCGCCGGCAACAGCAGCGCCCCGGCGATTGGCATGTTTTATGACACCACCAACCCGCAGCCGGTGGATCTCTCCACCGAGGCCGGACGCGCTGAGTTTTACAGCGGCATTCAATTTTTCTTTAACACCATTCCGCGCGCACACTGGGCGCTAACAAAAGCCGGCCAACCGCTGATTTGGATGTGGGAGCCGGACTTTGTGCGTGGCGCCAGCGCGCAGTTTCTGGCAGACCTCAAACTGCGCTTCTCCGCAGACTTTGGCGTACTGCCCTATGTGGTACTCACGCCAAATTGGGACACTGCAGCCCGCGACTCCGGTAGCGCTGCGCTGCGCGGGGATGCCCAGTACTATTGGGGCGGCGCTTTGTGGCCGCGGCTCACGGCACAAGTTGCCGCCATCGGGCCGGGCTACGATGACCGGCTGCTGGCGGACCGCGCTAACGCTCTGTTTGTGGATCGGCGCAACGGCGACGCGTTGCGCGCCGGCTTTGCCACAGCCACGCGCTGCCGCACCCCGTGGGCCGTGCTCGAAACTTGGAATGAATTTCACGAGGGCACCGGCATCTCCGAAACCCGCGAGCAGAGCCGCAGCTATCTGGACCTGACGCGCCAGCTGGCGCAAGACTTTAAACGCGGCCAGCCCGCGCCCACACCGTATACCGGCGCCCGCTCAGTGCAGTTAACTTTTGGTGCGCACGGCAGCGCCGGCGGGTTGGCGTTGTTGGATGCACAGGGCGATACGTTCCACACGGCTGCAATTGTGGACGGGCAAGCGGCGCGCAGCACCGGCCATGCATTTGTGCCCGCTCCGTTTGACTATGATCGCGACGGACGCGCGGATGCGGCGCTGCTGCAGCCCGCCAGCAAGCTGCGCTATGTGCTGCGCTCGAGCGATGGGCGCACGCAGCAAACCGCAGCGCTCGGCAACCTGGTACAGCCGGGAGATTTTGACGGCGACGGCAAACCCGACCGCGCCGAGTACTGGCCCGCAACTGCAGAGTGGAACATTTACTCCGGCCTCAACCGGCCCGTGGTGGTACAGGTGGGCAGCGCCACAGCCCAAAACGTGCCCGTGACCGGTGATTACGACGGCGATGGGCGCAGCGACGCAGCCGTTTTTGTGCCGGAGAGCAGCACCTGGATTGTGCGGCGCTCTTCCGACGGGCGCGTAGTGCAGCGCATCTTCGGGTTGGCTGGTGGCAGCGATTTACCCGCGCCGGCAGACTATGATGGCGACGGGCGCACCGACTTCGCGCTCTTTCGCGCCAGCAGCGCACAATGGTTCATCCGCAGTTCCCGCAGCGGCGAGAGTCGCGCAGAGCTGTGGGGCGTGCCCGGCGCAGACGCGCTGCCGGCCCCCGCTGACTACGATGGCGATGGCAGCGCGGAGTTGGCACTCTACCTGCCGGACTCGCGCGAGTGGACGGTGCGCACCCCGGATGGCATGTCGCGCCCGCTTGCTTTTAGCAGCGCAAATGCCGCTGTTGCCGGCACTGTGGCGCTGCCGGCTGCCGGTGCACCACTCAACCAAATGTACTTTGCGCTAGATGACGGGTTCTATTTTGACGGTGACGGCGAGTTGCGTATCACCGTGCAGTACTATGACAACGGGCGCGAGCCGCTCCTGATCGATTACGACACCGTACCCTGCCGCGCCAATCGCGATCCCGCCGATGCATATCGGCGCACAGTACTTGCCACGCGCCAGAACACGCGCAGCTGGCGCAGCGCCACACTGGTGCTGTACGATGCTGCGTTCGCCAACCACCAAAACTATGGCGCAGACTTCCGCATTGTGGGCGGCACCACGCCGGTGATCATCAGCTCGCTAAATGTGGAGCGTGTACGCGCAGCGCAGCAGTAGCTGCGCCTGACCCGCCGCAAAAGCACTGCTTCAGGCACCGCTCCAGGCAAGCCGGGAGCCGGTTTGCCGGCAGCCAGCCAGATCTTACGAAGATTTAATCTTCGGTTGAACAGCGCTTTTCAACGCCAATTTATCTCCGGCGCAAATCCATTCGACGCCTGAATAAGAAAAACAGTCCGCTTTTGACGCAAAATTCGGCCGCAACGCGCGAATTTTGGGCCGGACAATGAAAGTCGCTCAAAAAACTTTTGACGGTACGCAGTGACCGTGATATATTAAGGGCGTTAGTCCGAGTTGGTGTTGTTCCCCGCAGGTAGAGGTTTTGCAGGTTGCTATGGCCCGCAGATAAATTTATGCGCAACTAGACCCGCCGGTGACTGAACCGTGCGGGTTTTTTATTTTCAATTTCGATTTCAATATGGAGCATGATATGACAGGCAAACGATTACGCGTAATCCCCTTTGGAGGCCTTGGGGAGGTTGGCAAGAACATGATGGCCTTCGAGTACGGCCGCAACATTGTGATTGTGGACGCCGGGCTGATGTTTCCGGCGGCCGACATGTGGGGCATTGATTACATCATCCCCGACATGAATTATCTGGAGGACAAGCTGGACTGGGTGCGCGGCGTGATCATCACGCACGGCCATGAGGATCACACGGGCGCCATCAAGCACGTGATGAAGGACCTGCGCGCGCCGATTTATGCGACGGCAATCACGCGCGGACTGCTGGAAAACAAACTGCGCGAAGCGCGCCTGCTGGACAAACTTACCATCCAGACAGTGCAGGCCGGCGAGAAAGTTAATCTGGGGCCGTTCGATGTGGAGTTCTTCCACACTTCGCACAGCATTCCGGATGCAGTGGGATTAGCCATCACCACTCCCGTGGGGTTGGTGGTGCACACGGGTGACTTCAAGCTGGACCCCACGCCGGTGGACGGCTGGCCCATGGACCTCGGAAAACTGGCGGAGTTTGGCGAGCGTGGCGTGCTGGCGCTGTTTTCAGATTCCACCAATGCCGAGCAGCCCGGCCGCACACCGTCTGAAGCCATCATCGACGGGGCGCTGGATGAAGTTTTCACAAAAGCGCAGGGGCGCGTGCTGGTGGCAACCTTCGCGTCCTTGATCTCGCGCACGCAGCAAGTGCTTAACGCAGCGGCCAAGCACAAGCGCAAGTTGGCAATGGTGGGAACCTCCATGGTGGAAAACTCCAAACTTGCATTGAAGCTCGGCTATCTGAAAGATCCCGCCAACGTGCTGGTTTCCCTTGAAACAGCGCTGGAGATGCCGCAAGGAAAAGTGGCGCTGATGATGACCGGTTCGCAGGGCGAGCCGTCTTCAATATTGTCGCGCCTGGCGCAGGGCAACAACCGGCAATTTGACCTCGAAGCCGGCGACACCGTTGTGGTGTCGGCGCACCCCATTCCCGGCAATGAAGAAGTGGTGGCACGCACGGTCAACAAGCTGTTCCAGCGCGGCGCGCATGTGATTTACGATCCGTTGCTGCCGGTGCATGTCTCCGGGCATGCCAGCTCTGAAGAGCAGTCCCAGTTGATTGCGCTGCTGAAGCCCAAGTTTTTTGTGCCGGTGCACGGCGAACTGCGCATGCTGCATGCGCATGCCAAGCTTGCCAAACAGGCGGGTGTGCTGCCGGATAACGTGGCTGTTGTGGAAAACGGCACGGTGCTGGTCTTTACTGCAGACAGCATGACCATCAGCGAGCGCGTGCCCGGCGGCTACGTGTATGTGGACGGCGCCGGCGTGGGCGACATTGGCCCGGAGGTGCTGCGCGACCGCGACCGCCTCGCTAATTATGGTTTTGTGATTGTGAGTCTGCTGGTGGACTCGGACACGCGCCAGCTGGTGAACAAGCCAGAGATGATTTCGCGCGGCTTTGTGTACGTGCGCGATGCAACTGAGTTGTTCAACAATGCAGCCGAGCGGGTGGTGAAGGCGGTGCGCTCCAATCCCAACGGTAATCTGGCTCGCCATGTGGAAAGCGCCCTTACAGACTACTTCTACGCCGAGACCAAGCGCCGCCCGATGGTGTTCGCGGTGGTCAACGAGGTCTAAGCCCGCGCTGGCTTGTTGCCGGTTGCTTGCTGCAGCCGTTCCACCTTTCAACTCTGCTCTCGTCAATCTTCGGGTGCCTTGTCTACTCATAATGCAAGGCACCTGCAGCCGCCACCCGTACGGGCAGCCGTGCGGCCGCTCCACAAACGCCGCTGGTGCGTAACCGTGCCTAGGCAGCCGTGCCAGGTATGACTCCCGAAATAATCACCGTTCTGGGCATCATGCTGGTTGCCACAGTGATGCTGGTCACAGAGCTGGTGCGCTCGGATGTGGTGGCACTGCTTACGCTGAGCGCACTGGGGCTGTTCGGCTTGGTGAACCCACAGGATGTTTTTGCGGGGTTCAGCCGGCCCGCCGTTATAACCATCATGTCGGTGTTTATCATCACTGCCGGACTGGAGCGCAGCGGCGCTACACGCTTCATCGGCCACCGGCTGCTCAAGCTGGCCGGCCCGCATGAAGGGCGCCTGATGCTGCTGGTTATGCTGGCTGGTGCCGGCCTGTCCATGGTGATGAACAACATCGCCGCCGGCGCGGTTTTGTTGCCGGCGATTGTGGGCGTTACGCGCCAGTCCGACTTGAAGCCCTCCAAACTGCTTATGCCACTGGCGTTTGCCACAATGCTGGGCGGCATGGCCACATTGCTCACCACCTCCAACATTCTGGTAAACAACGCTTTGCGTGAAGCGGGCCTGCAAACTTTCTCGGTGTTCGACTTTTTGCCCGTGGGGCTGCCGCTGGTGATTGCGGGCACGCTCTACATGCTGTTCATTGGATCCAAGCTGCTGCCGGACCATGCGCCGGCCGGCGCGCCCCGGCTGGCCACGCCACGCGAGCTTTCCGAGTTGTACGGCCTGCAGCAGGCCGTTACCCAGCTTTATGTTTGCGACGGTTCAGTCATGGCTGGCCAGCCCATCAGCGCCGCCAGTTGGAGCGAGAAATTAGGCCTGAGCATTTTTGGCGTGTCACGCGGCGGCAAGATCCTGCTGCCACCAGACAAGAGCCTCGTGATTTTGGAGGGCGACATTGTGCTGGCGGGCGGCGAAGCCGCCAACAGCGCGCTGGAGGCTTGCGGCTTGATCCGCACGGTTGACCCCGCCTGGAAGGGCGACCTCGCATCAGAAGAGGTGCGCCTCATTGAACTCATTCTGTCGCCGCGCTCAGACTTCATAACCAAAACCCTCAAACAAATTAACTTTCGCGACAAGTATGGGCTGTCGGTGCTTGCCATTTGGCGCAAAGGCGCCGCCTTGCGCGATGCGCTCGGCGACGTGAGCCTGCAATGGGGCGATGCGCTGCTGGCGCAGGGCCCCCGCGACAAAATTAAAATCCTGCGCGCCGACCCCAACGTGCTGGTGCTCGACGAGGATGATGCGCCGGATGTGCAGCCGCGCAAAGCGCCGCTGGCGGTTGCAATCGTGGTAGTTGCGCTCGCATTGGCCACCGCAAATATTCTTCCAATTGCCGAGGCCGCATTTGCAGGCGCGCTGGCGCTGGTGCTTACCGGCTGCCTGACAATGGATGACGCCTACCGCGCCATCGAATGGCGCGCAATTTTTTTGATTGCCGGATTTATTCCGCTGGGCATTGCGCTTGAACACACCGGTGCGGCTGCGCTCATTGGCCAAACGCTCGTCGGCACCCTCGGGCAGCTCGGGCCGCTGGTAATGGCGGGCGGGCTCTTCCTTGCCACCACACTCGTGCTGCAAGTAGTGGGGAACGTGGGGTCCGCAGTGATCTTTGCCCCCATCGCCATCAACGCCGCGCAGCAAATGGGCGCCGATCCGCGCGCGTTTGCAATGGCCGTTGCACTCGGCACATCCATGGCCTTCCTCATCCCCAGTGCCCACCCGGTCAACGTGATGATGATGGGCCCCGGTGGCTACACGGTCAAAGATTTTGTGCGCGTGGGCTGGGGTTTGACAGTGGTGCTATTCCTTGTAGTGCTGATTGCACTGCCAATTGTCTGGCGCTTGTAAAACAACCGCCCGCAAAAACAAGCTTGCAGCCGGCGCTGTCGGCGCGCTGCCAGTTTGCATGGCTGGCCGCAACGCTGCGCAAGCAAGCGTGTTGATCAGGCCGCGCTGCCCGCCAGCCGCTGCAGCAGCGCTTCAAACTCGCCGGTCAGCGCCTCCCAATCACAATACTTTTCGGTGAAGCTGCGCGCCTGCCGCCCCGCAGCTGCGCGCACTGCGGGGTCCAGCAGCTTTTGCAGGGTGGCCTGCAGGCCCGCGGGTGGCGCGTACAAGATGCCGTTGCCCGGCGGCACCTCGCGCTCTAAACCCGGCAGCTGCGCTGCCAGCACCGGCTTGCCGCTCGCCATGTACTCATAAACCTTGATGGGCACAATGTGGCGCGTAACTGCGTTCACTTCAGAATGCAGCAGGCACACATCGGCTGCCGCCAGTACCGCCGGCATCAGGGAGTAGGGCTGCTGGCCGGCAAACACCACCCGCGCGCCCAATCCCAACGATTGCTGTAACGCACGCAGGCGCTGCTCTGCGCTGCCGGTGCCTACAATGAGCAGCCGCACATTCGCCGGCAGCTGCTGCATGGCACGCATCACGGCATCCAAGCCGCTGAACTCGTACAACCAGCCGGTAAACACCAGCACCACATCATCCGCCGCAAAACCGTAGGCGCGCCGCACTTCGCCCGCATCATTGCGCGGGTGAAAACGCTGCAAGTCCACGCCGGTGCGAATGGTGCTGGCGCGCGTGCTTGCGGCGCCAAGCGCCACGCCATAGTCCTGCAAGGTCTGGTTGATGTAGAGCGTGTGGTGCGCGTTGCGCAGCAGGTAGCGCTCCACCTGGCGCGCAATCCAGCGCGCGCTGCGCACCGGCACCAGCGTATGCAGCGCATCAATCACATGCATCAGCATTGGAATTTGCCTGCGGCGCGCCAGCGCCAGTGCCGGCAGGCCGGTGGACAGGGCATAGTTCACCAGTACTTGTGGCTGCAGTTGCGCCGCCAGGCGCTGCAACTCACGGTGGAATGTGCCCACAGAAACGAGACGCGCAATGCCCGGCAGGCGCAGCGTCGGCGGCCGCACCACGCGCACATGCGCGGCGGAAAGCGCCCGTGCCACGCCCTGCCACTCGGCGCGCCGCGCCAGTAGCGGAGCCTTTGGCCACGGGGTGTAAAGCATCTCAAAATCAACAGCCACCACGGTATGCCCGCGCAGCGACAGGCGCTCAAACAGGTGGTGCTGCTGGTGCGGCCCGCGCTGCAACCAATCCGTTTCCTGCACTACTAGCAGGCGCAGGCCTTCAGCCATCAGCGTGAGCGGCCCCAGCGCGGCTTCAGCTCCCTTGGCGCGCCAGTGGGTATACTTTGGCGTTCAGTGGCAGGTGCCCCGCCCTGCTCATGGCAATCATTAGTGTTTAGCATGAAGCAACAAACAATTCTGGTAACCGGCGGTGCGGGCTTTGTGGGCTCTGTGTGCGTGGAGCTGTTGGTGGCACAGGGCTATAACGTGATTGTCCTAGACAACCTGCAAACTGGCAACCGGCGCGCGGTTCACCCAAAAGCTCGCCTGGTGCGCGGCAGCATCGGCCTCGCACGCTTGCTACAGCGCATTGGTCGAAACACCGGCACACGCCATCACTTGAATTACAGATGCAAATCAGTAATTGCATGACCAGACTATTACGTGAAGCCGGGTCAACGCCGGCATTGCCACATAATCACATTAGATTGCTAGCCTCCGTAAATGTAGCCGCACGATGACAACTAATTCCGCCCCGCCTGCCCCTGAGGTGTCTCTAGTGATGCCATGCCGCAACGAAGCACGCACAGTTACACGCTGTGTGGAGCGCTGCTGGCATGCACTGGATGTACTGAACGTGCGCGGGGAAGTAATTGTGAGCGATAACGGGTCACGGGATGCCTCGGTTGAACTAGCCAAGGCGGCCGGCGCACGCGTGGTGCACGCCGCGGCAAAGGGCTACGGCAATGCCTGCCGTACTGGCTTGGCTGCCGCAACTGGCACCTACATTTTTAAACTGGATGCCGACGGAACTTACGATCCACTGGATGTGGCGTTGTTTCTTGAGCACTTCAGAACAGGCTGCGATTATGTAATTGGCAGCCGGCTGCGCGGCAATCTGCAACCAGGCGCCATGCCGTGGTCACACCGCTATTTCGGAAATCCCTTGCTCAGCAATGTGGCGCATTTGCTTTGCCGCAGCGGTATCTCAGACATTTGCTGCGGACTTAAGGGCTTTCGGCGCGATGTTTACCAGAGCTTGAAGTTTGTTTCCGGTGGCATGAGTTTCGGTGCTGAAACGACCATTCGAATCAGGCAGGCAGGCCTGCGCCTGGCAGAGGTACCCATCAGCTATGCGCCCGATGAGCGCCAGCGCGGGACCAATCTAAATCCGTGGCGTGATGGCGTGGAGATTCTGCTTTTCATCATCAGGGAGAGCCAGTTGTTCCGGCACTATGCTTAGCAGACGTAGTCTTCGTTCTACGGATGCAGTACTTTGTAAACCGTGATGTTGCCTGCCGGCCCGCGGTACTCTTTCACAAACTGCTGCGCATTATCCAATTCGGATAGCGGGCTAGTGGCAATGCCCAGAGTCTTGTAGACATTTTCCGCCCAGGATCCCACCACCAAGTGGTCGCAACCAGCCATCTGCTCTAGTGCCGGATACCCATTCCGGATGTCAAAATCCAAAAGGTAGTAGCGCAGCCGCACATCCATCGAGCAAACCACTTCCCGCGGCCCGATCTTTTGCTCAATGAACTGCACCACCGGGTACATGTCGCCCTTGGCACGCTCGAGGCGCTGGGCGTAGGTGGCACGGGGGTTGCGCAGCCATTGCAGCGCACCGCCCAGACGCGCCTGCCACACGCACGCAATCAACAAAAGCAGTGCAGCCGCCATTTGCCAAAACGAATTGGCGCGCAAAGAAAAACGGCTGCGCACAGCAGCCAATGCCGCACCCGCCAGCATTGCAAAAAACGGCAGTACCGTCAGCAGCAGGCGCGCATCGTAGGAGTACTGCCACCACCATAGCAGTGTGTACGGCCCGCACCATAGCAGGCACCAGCGCACTGCAGGCTGGCGCAGCTGCGTCACGGCCCAGGCACAGCCCGCCAGGTACACGGCAGCAGCCAGGTAGCCAAAGTCCGCGTAGTTTCCGGCAAAAGGCAGCAGTTGCAGAAGTTGGCGCGGCGCTTGCATCACATGAAACAATCCCGCATCCGGAACGGCGTTGAGCCAGCCGTCATAAAGCGCATTGCGCAAATACCACCATCCACCGCAACAAAAAGCAGCAAACAGAAGCAAGCTGCCGCCCGCCAGCGCCTTGCGCGGCCCACGCATCAGCAGCAGCCAGCCGCAAACCGCCAGGCCGGAAAACGCCACAAAGCCTGCTTGCTTTGCCCACAGCGCGAGGCCGGCCACCGCCCCGGCCAGCAGCGCCCAGCCGGGGCTGGCAGTTTTGAGCCAGCGATCGCCGGCGTACGCAGCCAGCACAATATAAAGCGCGGCCGGAATATCCACATAGCCGACGGTGGCCCACGCCAGGAACGGCGGCGTCACCGCAAGCAACACTGCGGCATACCAGCCGGCGCGCACGCCAAACCAATGCCGGGCCAGCCCGCCCGTCGCAGACACCGTCAGCGCGCCAAAGGCGAGCGGGAGCAGCTTTGCCACCTGCTCCACCAACTGGCCGGACGCAAAAAAGGGAACTGCATACGCCAGCGGCATGAGCAGCGGATAGCCGCGCTCATCCGGCCCGATGTAGCCACCGCGAAAAATTAACCGCGCAAGATAGCCATACCGGCTGATTTCGTCATCGCCAATGAATGGATAGTAGGTGGCATGGCCGAGCGCTACCGCACCGGCCAGCAGCAACACGAACTGCGCAAGCGCTGCGGGCCGGGCGCTGCGCAACTCACGCAGCCATTGTGTGAGTTGTGCTGCGGGTGCAAGCTGCGGCCGCTGCCCCAGCAGCAGCCCCCCGCCAGCCAGCACCAAAAGCACCACCCAAACCAGCGCACGGGTAAGCCCGTTGAAGCCCAGCACCGCGAGCAACAGCGTTGCGCCGCCAACACTCAACCCAAAGCTGAAAGGCCAGCGCAGAGCGGGCGGCTCGGCGGCCAGCCAGCGCTGGCAGAGCGGCACGCTCCAACCGCACAACAGCATGATGGAGCCCAGTGAAAGCAGCACAGACAGCATCAGCGCAGCCCCGCGCCCACGGCATACACCGCGCTGCCATCTGCTTGCTCAAACTGCAGCGGCAGCAGCAACGGGTCACCCAGTGCACTCAATACTTCATTGTTCAGGGTGCCGCCAAATGCATAAACAGATTCGC
>CANNEJ010000015.1 GCA_947503585.1 Anaerolineales bacterium
GGCAATTCGACAGAGTTGCGGGTATTTCGGTGCTCCTCAAATGCAATTTATGGTGACGCTGAGTTCGCTTGCCCAATGACAATCAGTAAGCCATTCATTCGCCGCGACTGGCTGCCCCTCGGCTTATTTGGTTTTGCTGTGGCCTTGCATTCGGTGCGCCTTCTCATCGGGCCGCCGGGTATCAGCGGCGATTCGGCGCGCCTTGCAATTCATGCGCTGGATTTCCTGCGGCGCAATGTGTGGGACTTTTATGTTTACATCCTCTTTGCGCCCAACCCCCTCATAATTTACCTGGACGCAGTGGCGCTAAGTGCCTTGGGATTTAACTTTATTGCGTTGTGCTTCATCCCACTGCTAAGCGCGGCGCTAATTTCCCCCGCCGCGTACCTTGCCGCCCGGCACCTGTTTGCGGATGCCGGACGCGATTATGCGCGGCTGGCGGGGTTGATTGCCGGTATCGGGCTGGCGCTCTCCACGACATTTGGCATCTTTGTCTCACAGGGTACCGAGCATGTGCTGCTGCCGCTGCTGGAGCTCGTAGCTGTTGCCGCTCTCTGGCGTGCGTTGCGCCTAGAGCGCTGGGCTGATTTCATAATGGCAGGTGTTTGTATTGGCGTGAGCCAGTACGCATATATTGTGGCGCGCGCGTTTCCGGTGGCTTTGGGCGGCGCACTGCTGGCTGCCGGGCTGGTACCGGGCTCCGTGCTGCGGCGGCGCTGGCGCGGGCTGGTGTTCACTGGTGCGGTGGCTGCGCTGCTGGCGCTGCCGCAATGGATCTTGTTCTTGCGTGCACCGTTTACGTTGTTTTCCCGCACTGAACAAACAGCGGGCCGCTTCTTATTTTCCATGGCGGATCCCGGTGCTTTGTTTTTGGGCAAATTCGCCAATCTGCTCTTGATGTTCGGCGTGCAGTGGGATAACAAATCGCACCCCGGGCAGCCACTGCTGGACCCAGTGCTATTTGTGGGCTTGCTGGCGGGCTTGCTGGTTGCGCTGCGCCAGCGGCGTGCAGCGCAAGTGTTTTGTCTGGTGATCGCGGTACTTTTGTATGTGCCAGAGCTGCTTACCTTTGAGCTCATGGCTCCAGCGCCCACGCGCACGTTGGCTGCGCTGCCGTTTGTATTTTTGCTGGCGGGCATGGGGCTGGCGGCATTGTGGCAGTGGGTGCAGGCGCGCTGGCAGTTGCCACGCTGGTCCGCGCTGCTAGTGCTTGGGGCGGTAGTGCTGGCCGGTAGCGCACGCCAGTGGGACTACGCTACGCGTGTGACGCCAGCGCTCAACAGCCTGCTCGGCCGCGAGTGGGATGGCAGTTTGGTGGATATGGCGCAGGCAGAATATATCTTGCAGAATCGCGCCAGCACAATCTTAATTGCGTCTTCTGAGTATCAGCGGCCGCCGCTGGCGTTTTTGATTGCGGACCGGTTTCCTGAGCGTGCAGGTGGCACGCAATTGCCATTGCAGCCCGGGGAGCTGGTGACTGTGATTACGCCGGCGCAGCCGGAACGGCCAACAACGGATGGCAACCCGGCCGGGTACCAGCCGGATGAATGGGTTGCGCTGAAAAATGGCAGCGCATACTTTCTGCCGCCGCTGCCCGATGCGCTGGAGTTGACTGGCGCAGCGCAGCCGCTGCTGGCAGCAAATGGCGTACTGGGTGCCACCATCACGGCAGCGCGCTGGCGGGGCGTGCAGCCGGCCCGCACGCCGGCATCTGTGGCGTTCTCGAATGGCCTCGCTGTCGGCGCGTATCACACCTCCACGCTCACACCCGGCCAGCCCCTGACCGTTACGCTCTATTGGCAGGCGCAGCAACGCGTTACGCGCGATGTGCAAATTTTGACGCAGCTACTGGATCGCGATGGCAATGCGCTGGCAACGGCCCACACTTGGCCGCTGCACGGTGTTTATCGCGTTGTGGCGTGGCGCGCGGGCGAAACGGTGCCGCTGACGACCACGCTGAGTATTCCTGCAAGCGCTGCGCCGGGTGCTTACCGGCTGATGGCCGGCGTTTGGGATGTGTTGCGGCAGGAGCGTGTGCCTGTGATTGGCGGCGAACAGATGGGCCCCGTGGTACAGCTCAAAATTCCGCTGAAGCCAGATTCCCGGGTGCCGGCGCACGGGATTGCGGCTGAGTTTGATGATGGCATTGCTCTGACCGGCTACACCCTATCGTCGGCCGGCGCTGAGTTGCGTGTAACGCTGTTTTGGCATGCGCGCGCTGTGCCGCTGACTGATTACAGCACCTTTGTGCATGTCGTAAATGCCGCCGGCAGCATCGTGGCGCAGGCAGATGCGCAGCCAGTGGCTGGCAGCTATCCCACTTCAATCTGGGGCGCCGGTGAAACGGTGGTTGATACTATCGCGGTGCCAGTCGGCCCCGGCGACTATCAAGTTTATGTTGGCCTCTATCGCTGGGACACACAGGTGCGGCTCCAGGTACAAGTGGCGGATGCTGCCGTGCCTGATAATCGGCTGAGCTTGGGAAGCGTGCGCCTGCCGTGACCGGCGCCCACGGATTTGTTTACGGTTTGCTTGGAATTAATTTGATCCTGGCTACCGGGGCAACAAGGAGATCTTGCAATGACAACGTTTTATTTGCGGGCTTGCTGCCGCGCTGAGAGTTTGTTAGCCAGTGCGCTGAACCGGTCTTATGCGCCTCGCAAATAAAACAGCGCTGATCACTGGCGGCACGTCCGGCATCGGGCGCGCCACGGTTGCGCTGTTTGCCGCCGAGGGTGCGCGCGTGGTGTTCACCGGGCGGCGCGCTCCGCTCGGGGCACAGGTGGCGCGCGAGACGGGCGCGCACTTTGTGCTGGCGGATCAGCGCAGCCTCGCGGACTGCGAGCGCAGCGTGGCTGAGGCGCTGGCAGTTTTGGGCAGCCTCGACATCTTGTTCAATAATGCCGGCATCGTGCTGGGCGGCACAGCCGAAACCACATCTGAAAGCGACTGGGATGCAGTGCTGCAGCTGAATGTGACGGCTGTTTGGCGCATGAGCCGGCTGGTGCTGCCGGCCATGCGCAAAGCCGGCGGCGGTGTGATTGTGAACAACGCCTCGGACTGGGGACTTGTGGGCGCGCCCAACGCGCTGGCCTACAGCGTTTCAAAGGGCGCCGTGGTGCAGCTGACGCGCTCCATGGCGCTGGATCATGCGCGCGAAAATATCCGGGTGAATGCAATTTGCCCGGGCGACACACAAGTGGAACGCTGGCAGCAGGCCGGCTACCACCGCGATGGCGGCGACCAGCAGGAACTGCTGGCACGCCTTGGTGCTGCGCTGCCCATGGGCCGGGTGGGCAGCGTTGCGGAAATTGCGCGCGCAGTGCTGTTCCTTGCGTGCGACGACTCCAGTTTTATGACCGGGGCCGCAATTCCGGTGGATGGCGGCAACACGGCGCAGTGAACCGCAGCACGATGTGCGCTACCTGCCCACTTACCCGCAAACCCTGCGCATGCAGCTGAATCCGGCGCAGATGCAAACGCTGCGCGCGCTGTGCCGGGCGTTCATTCCATCCCTGGATGTGCCTGGGCCACAGGCGGAATTTTGGCAGCGGTCGGCTGACACGCTGCAGCTTGCGGAACGCATGGCGGAAGTTATTGGCGCTTTGGGTGCGGAGCAGCAGGCCGAGGTGCGGCAGGCACTACAGCTGCTGGGCAGCCCGCTGGTGGGGCTCACCTGGGGCGGCGCGCTGCGGCCGCTTGCGCAGCTTTCCGGCGCGCAGGCAGAGCAGCTGCTGCAGCGCTGGGCGCAAAGTGACATCGCGCTCCTGCGCAAGGCCTTCATGGGCCTTAAGAAACTCGTCACGTTCATTTACTACAGCGATGCGGCCGCTATTCCAAACCCCAATTGGGCGGACATCGGCTATGGCGGCCCGCTGGCGCAGCCGGTTGCAGCGCAGCGCCCGCTGCAAGTGCTGCGCTGCGCTGCAGACACTGTGCTGCACTGCGACACCGTGGTGGTGGGCAGCGGCGCCGGCGGTGCAGTGGTGGCTGCAGAGCTGGCTGAAGCCGGTCACGATGTAATTATTGTTGAGAAGGGCGCGTATGTGCCCGAGTCCGAATTCACGCAGCGCGAGGCGGAGATGCTGGCGCGCCTGTATGAGCAGCGCGCCGCGTTTACTTCCAGCAACGGCGGCGTGACCATGTTTGCCGGCAGCTGTCTCGGCGGTGGCACCACAGTTAATTGGGCGGGCGCCTTCCGCACACCGGACTACATCCTGCAGCAATGGGCCAGCGCCCACCATGTGCCGCACTTCACCACGGCCGGGTATCAGCGCAGCTTGGATGCCGTGACGGAGGCCGGGCACGTGGGCACGGACGAGTCGCCGCACAATTTTCAGAATCAGGCTTTGTGGGATGGGGCGCAGGCCCTTGGTTACGCAGTGCAGTTAATTGCGCGCAACACAGACGGCTGCCGGCAAGCGGGCAGCTGCCAGGCCTGCGGCTATTGCCTGTTTGGCTGCCGCAGCGGTGCCAAGCAGGGCGGTTTGCGCACGCATATCTGGCGCGCCCAGAACGCCGGTGCGCGCATACTCGTGGATTCCAATGTGCAGCGCGTGCTGCTGCAGCGCGGGCAGGCTGCGGGTGTCCTTGTGCAGCAGGGCGCAGCGCGCGTAACGATTCACGCGCGGCGGGTGGTGGTGGCTGCGGGTGCTTTGCATACGCCGGCGTTGTTGTGGCGCAGCGGCTTGCAACACGCGCAGCTGGGGCGGAACTTGTACCTGCATCCCACGCTGGCTGTGGCTGCGGACTACGGGCGTCCGATGCGCGCGTGGGAGGGGCCGATGATGAGCGCAGTCTGCAACCACTTTGCGCAGCTGGACGGCAACTACGGCTTCTTGCTTGAGACTCCGCCGGCACACCCCGGGCTTTTTGCGCTGGCACTGCCATGGCATTCCGGCCGTGCCCATAAGCAGGCAATGCTGGCCGGCGAGCGGCTTGGCAGTTTCATTGTGCTTTTGCGAGACCGCGACCCCGGGCAGGTGGTGGCGGACCGGCACGGGCAGCCGCTCATCCGGCACCGCCTGAGCAACTATGATGCGGCGCATTTGCTGCATGGCATGCAAACGGCAGCGCGCGTTCATGCTGCAGCTGGTGCGCAGGTCGTCTACTTGCCGCATGCTGCTGCACCGGAGGCGCTGCGTGTGGGGGCGCCGCACTTTGCAGCAACGCTGGCACAGGCCGGCGCGTGGTCCATGCAGCCCAACCGCTTCACGCTTTTTAGTGCGCATCAAATGAGCACCTGCCGCATGGGGGGCAATGCGCGCACGCATCCGCTCGCGCCATCCGGTGAGCTGCGCGCGGCGCGCGGCCTGTTTGTAGCGGACGGCAGCGCCCTGCCGGAGTGCTCCGGCGTCAATCCGATGCTGTCGATTCAAGCTCTGGCGCACTTTATTGCGCAGGGCATCAAAGCCGCCACCTGAGCAGCGGCGCGCAGGCGCCTCAAGCGGCAGCTTGCCTTCAGGCTGGCCGCCCAGCTGGGTTGGGAAGGCCGCCTGAGACGCGCAAGCGTCTCGTTTTGTTCCCGCTGCTTTCTGCCATTTACGGCACCTTTAATTCTTCTTCACAAACTATATACACTGGCAACCGCACCAACTTTCTAGACTGTAGGCAGCCGAATTGGACCGCTTTACATGTTGCCGCTCCCGATAAATACTGCGCACTGGTGCTTGTGCCGCTCTTTTGACATGCGGCCGGACGTGTAGGTGCGGGGTGTGGCCAATAGCACCGATTGCACGGTGCCGGCGCCCGGTTTCAATGCGAATGGTGCGGCCTTTCGCCGGCCCGATAGTGGCGCAATCCTTGCAACGCTGCTGGAACCAGCCTGAATTATTGGAAATTATTAATTTGAATGTGCTAGTGCTAAACTTTCGAGAGGCCATGAAAATTGAGCCGTTGCCATGGCTAATTGTGAAATTGGCGGCAGCTGCCTGCCTGCTGGGTGCTGCTTGCACCCCCACGGGTGCCATGGTGCAGACTAGTGTTGAGCAAATAGACGCCATGTCAGCGCATGAAGCGCTGGTGGCGGGCGGCCCGGTAGCCGTGGAAGTGGCGGCGCTAGCAGAGACCGGCACTGCGATGCCAGCGGGGCATTCCGCACCGACGGCCGAGGCGACGCCGGCACTACCTGCAAAAGTTAGCGCCACTGCAACGGCAACGCCTGCTGTCATTGCGCCAACTGCTTCACCTGAGCCAACCGCCGCGGCGCCGCCTGTGTGGGGCTACAGCGGCGATTTCGGGCCGCAAGCGTGGGCAGAAATGGATCCGGCGTTTGCACTGTGTGGTTCCGGGGCTGAGCAATCCCCGATCGATCTGAGTGGCGGTACCATCGAAAACCTGGTGGACTTGCGCGTGAACTACCTGCCGGCGCAGCTTGCGCTGGCGAACGACGGGTACACCGTGCGCGCTGATTATCCGGCGGGCAGCAGCTTGCAGGTGGATGGCGTGGACTATGCCCTGCTGAACTTTGAGATGCATCACCCCAGCGAGCACACCGTGAACGGCGTGCCGTTTGCAATGGAATTGCAGCTGATCCACCAATCTGCAGCCGGCAGCGTTGCGGTGCTGAGTGTATTTGCAACTGCCGGTGCGCCCAATCCGGCATACCAGCAGCTGTGGGACAGGCTGCCGGTGCAGGCTGGCGCCACGCAGGCCGTGCCGGCAATATTTAGTGCCGCCAGCCTGCTACCCGCCGACCGGCGCACCGTGCGCTACAACGGCTCGTTCACCGCGCCGCCTTGCACCGAGGGCGTGCGCTGGCTGCTGTTTGTGCAGCCGGTGGAGCTTTCGGCCGCGCAGATTGAGGCGTTTGCTGTGGTCTTTCCCGACAACAGCCGCCCGCTGCAGCTTGCATCCGGGCGCGTGCCGCAGGTGGATTCGACAAGCAACTAGGCACCGGCATGCGCACCGTACTTGTAACCGGGGCGAGCACCGGCATTGGCCGGGCCTGCGCACTGCATTGCGCGCAGCGCGGCTGGCAGGTGTTTGCCGGCGTGCGCAGCGCAGCGCATGGTGATGCACTGCGCGCCATGAGTGCCGCAATCACGCCGCTGCTGCTGGATGTGACCGTGGCGGAGCAGGTGGCAGCTGCAGCGCAAACGCTGGCGGCCAGTGCGGGCAGCGGCTTGCATGGGCTTGTGAACAACGCCGGCATTGCGGTGGCCGGCCCACTGGAATTTTTGCCGCTGGCTGCGCTGCGGCAGCAGTTGGAAGTAAATGTTGTTGGCCAGCTGGCGGTGACGCAGGCGCTACTGCCGCTGTTGCGCAGCGCACGCGGGCGCATTGTCAACATCAGCTCCGTAAGCGGGCGGGTGGCAGCGCCGTTGTTGGGCGCGTATGCCGCCTCCAAATTTGCACTGGAGGCGCTCTCGGATGTGTTGCGCTCAGAGCTGCGCCCGTGGGGCATGCATGTCTGCAGCGTGCAGCCTGGGCCGATAGACACGCCGATCTGGGCTAAGTCCCGTCTTGCAGCCGAGACGCTACGGGCGGGACTACCGGCGCGCGCAGATAGCTTGTATGGCGCCGCTATGAAGGCGGCCGCACTGCACGAGGCTGGGCTGCAGCCGGTGATGCTGCCGCCGGAGCGCGTGGCGCTCGCCGTATGGCATGCGCTAACCGCGCGGTGGCCGCGGGTGCGCTATCCCATCGGCATGCCGGGATACAGCGCGGAATTTGTGGCGCGCTTTGCGCCGGACCGCTTGCGCAACTGGCTGGTGCAGCTGTAGCGCCATGCTGTGGTCAACGCTGACAGGCAGCGGCGCGGTTGGCAATGATAAAGCTGCGCTTTGGCGCAGCCCAGACTTTAGAAAAAGGATTAATTAGCATGAATGGTAGGAAGTACAAGACACTGCTGCTGGTTGCGATCGCGCTGCTGCTGTTTGCTTGCAACAGCCCCACGCCCGCTCCCGTGCCCGACAGTCCGCAATCCGGCACCGCGCTTGCGGCTGCGCGCACGCGGGTGCCAGAGCGCAAAGCGCTGGCAACCCAGCAGGCAAAACAGACAGTGCAGGCATTGGCTGGATTGACCGGTGCCAAGGGATCGGAAACACCCGGCGCCAGCACGCCTGGCACCCCAGTGGCTGGGGAAAGCAACACACCCGCTGCCCAGCCCACAGCCGCCAACGCCACAATCGCAGCCACCAGTACAGCGGAGCCCTCACTAACTCCCAGTTGGACGCCCACGCCCAGCTGGACGCCTACCGCCAGCTGGACGCCTACGCCCAGTTGGACCCCCACGCTCAACCCCACTGTTACCGGCACGCCCAGTCAGACGCCGTCCCCCACGACCACGCTGACTGCCACGCCGACAATTACCGCAACTACGGCGGGCGGTGGTGGCACCCGGGTAGCGTTTGTGGCTGCCCGCGATGGCAACCGTGAGATTTACACCATGCTGCGGGACGGCAGCAGCGCAGTGCGCCTGGCCGAGGCGCCGGCGGATGACTCTGCGCCGGCGTGGTCGCCCAACGGCACGCGCCTTGCCTTCCATAGTTCGCGTAATGGCAACTTTGAGATCTATGTGATGAATGCCGATGGCAGCAGCATTACGCGCTTAACTACCGCCACTGGCGACGACCAATATCCGGTCTGGTCCAAAGACAGCAGTAAGATTGCCTTCACCACCGACCGCGACGGCAACCAGGAAATTTATTCAATGAACGCAGACGGCTCATCCCAGACGCGCCTGACGCTCAGCACGAAA
Organism: Anaerolineales bacterium; assembly: GCA_947503585.1. Classification (GTDB taxonomy): domain Bacteria; phylum Chloroflexota; class Anaerolineae; order Anaerolineales; family UBA11657; genus BD1. The sequence continues at coordinate 8,702 of CANNEJ010000015.1, forward strand.
GAAGACGGCGGCCCGCAATGGTCGCCGGATGGCGCAAAGATTGTGTTTACCTCACTGCGTGATGGCGACGCGGAGGTGTATGTAATGAATGCGGATGGCTCGGCACAGACGCGCCTGACTTACAATACTGCTTACCAGGGCGATGCAGTCTGGTCGGCTGATGGCACACTGCTGGCTTTTGTATCGGCAGAGAATGGCAATAAAGAGATCTACACTATGAAGCCGACCGGCGCTGAGTCCAAGCGCCTCACTACTAGCAGCGGCGACGATGTTGCGCCGCAATGGTCGCCGGACGGCAGCAAGCTCGCGTTCGTTTCGGCGCGCGATGGCAACAACGAGATTTACTCAATGAACAATGTAGGTACGGAACAGGTGCGCCTGACAAGCAACTCTGCGGATGACAGTGCAGTGCGCTGGTCGCCGGACGGCTCGCAGCTTTTGTATGTGAGCAGCCGGGATGGCAACGCAGAAATCTACAGCATGCTGGCGAATGGCAGCTCGCAGACAAATCTGTCGCGCAACAGGGGTGCTGATGTGGAGCCGGCGTGGCAGTCGAAGTAAACGAACGGCTTCTGGCTGATGGGCCAGATTTGGCCTGCGGCGTTGGAGTGCAATGAGCTACATCCATCTCAGCGCTCATTGGCATATAGCATGGTGAAGTTGGGAAGGGATAGCCGTGCACCATCAATCAAACAAGCAACCTGGGCGCATGTTCTGTTGAAGGAAGCCTACAAATCGGGTGACAAACCGGACTAGAGCAGCACCATCTGTCCGCAGTGAGAAAACATTCAGATAAGCGGAAACATGACGCGGCGGCCGGGCTCCCGGCCGATGCGCGAGGTTCCGCAGTAACTGAATCTAAAGGGCAGGGTGCGGTGGCTGAGCGCAGGCAAATCGGCCGCTTTATCCGGTTTGGGACGATCGGCTTCTACGCTCTGTGCTTCGCGGTTATTTTGAGTGCCATTATGGGCGGGTGGCCATTTCGGCGAGTTAGTACTGAGCAGGTGTCCGCGCCGGCAGCTGTAGCGGAAGCAACCGGGGATGCGCCTGAGCTCGCTTTAGCGGTCGTGCTAACAGCGGTACCGGCTAGCGTTGTGCCGGATGCAACTGCGCTGCCAACGGCTACTGCACCGGCCAGCGCAACTCTGCAGCCCACTCCGACTTTGGCGCCTTCAGACACGGCCACGGCCACGCCAACCGCAACGGCAACCGGGACAGCCACGGCGCGGCCAACCAGGCAGCCCACCAAAACCAAAGTACCTATCGTGCCTGCGGTGGCGGCAACAAATGCGCCTGCTAACACCAAGGTGGCCGCAACAAGTGCGCCTATTGCCACCAAAGTGCCGGTGCCTACGGCGCTGCCGACAGTCACACCGGTTCCTACCGAGGATATTAACGCGTTGACAATTGACGAACTTGGGGATCGCGGCGCCATGGCGTGCGGCGGGTTCGGTTGGGCGAAGAGTTTTGGGTGCAAAAACGCTGCGGAGGGGCGGCGATGGTTTGAGCTGGTTGCTAATGCCGGTGATGCTGCGGGTTGGACCATGATTGGGCATATCTATTGCGGGCCAAGGTGGGGTAGTGAGAATCGATGCAGTGATGCGGCTAATGCACGCGTCTATTTTGAACGGGGTGCTGCTGGCGGGCACTTCGATGCACTGGGATGGTTGGGGGACACTTATTGCGGTCCAGGGTGGAATTTTGAAGGCATTAAATGTGCGGATAAGGACGGGGCAATTGCGTACTACCAAAAAGCGGCGGCGGCAGGCATTACGGATGTGATGATTCATTTAGGGAATATTGCTTGCGGTGACAGTTGGCAATTAGATTCAGTTCTCCACTGTTTGGATCAGGCTGGCGGGAAGCTATGGTTCGAAAAGTCCGCGCTGGCCGGCAACGGTAATGGAATGGCATTATTGGGAAAATTGTATTGGATGTATTACGAGGATGAAAAAGCCTGTAGCTGGTTTCGGAAGGCGTTAGCGTCGGACACTATAGGCGACATCTCTCGGCAAACAGTGACAAGATGGTTGCTCAGCTGTCCGAAATAGTTCGAGCCCCTCAGATTGTCTCGCCGGTTCGCGTCAGGGCGGGGCACGGTGGTTGGTTGCGCACTTACCGAGTGCGCGGGACGGCTGGCAATAGTGCAGATGCTGGTGGCAACTGATTCGCAGTTGTCATCCAACCAGAGCGTTGTCCGGCGTACCTGTGGCCTCGATTTGAACAGCAGAATTATTTGCAGGCTACAATCGGAGGGCAACAAGTTGAGTTGCGGGGCGAAGCCGGGTTTGGGTGCCTGCAACCAACGCGTGATTTTCGGAAGCACCCTTGCTGCGCTGATGCGGAGGTGCGCGCTCGAGGCGCCCGAAGGTGCGGACTTGAATGTTGATTGGAGTCGCAAGTACAGGGACTAACAAATGACGGTTAATATAAACAGTACATTTGTCGGCACTGCAAAGTTAGCTATTGAAGTCGACTATTACGATGTATTGAGCTACGCCTATGCAGGCACCCGCCGGCCGCTGGTTCGGCGAATTCGAGTGGCAAATGCGGGCGGCGATCTTGCTGCGGGCACTCTAATCTGGCCGCGGGTATTTGTTGAGTCTGCGGTGGAGGGAGACCTTGTAAGCAAGTGGCAAGGTCTTGCCATGGAGCTGCCGGATGTAGACGAGGGAGCCGCAGACTGGGATCAGATTAGTACACCGATGATGCTCAAGACGGTGGGGCGGCTGGAAGAACCAGTCGCAGCCGAGGTGGTGGTACAAATTTTTGCCGGCGAAACTCTGGTTGAGGAGCAGCGCCTGCCGCTAACTGTGCTCGCTGCCAATGAATGGATGTTTCGGGCGGAATACCTTGACGCGCTGGCCGCTTTTGTGCTGCCAAACAGCAAGGCGATTGTGCCCGTTCTGCAGCGGGCGCGTGAGTTGCTCGGGGAACGGACAGGCTCGCGCAGCACGGAGGGGTATCAAGGCGGAGATGAGCGAGTGCATCAGCTGGCTGAAGCTGTTTATGATGCGCTCAGTGAGCAGAAAATAGATTACTCCAATCCCCCCGCAAGTTTTGCCGGTTATGGCCAGAAAATCCGGTCCCCGCGCACAATTCTTTCTGAAAAAGTTGGCACTTGCCTGGATACAAGTGTGCTTTACGCTGCTTGTTTGGCGCAGGTGGGGTTGGAGCCGGTAATCTTTGTGGTTCAAAACCATGCTTTTTCGGGATACCTCGCAAGTGCGCTACAGGTTTCTCAGGACACTGTCGTTTCCGACAAAGCAGAGCTGGTGGAGTTATTTGCAAAAGAGAGAGTGCATCCGGTTGAGACAACGACCCTTTGTACAGGGGTAAATTATCTGAATTTCAATGCGGCGCGGGAGTGCGATAAGAAGTACTGGTCCCACCAATTGGCCGAGATGCAGGGCATGGTTGTAGTACGAACTTGCTGGCAATCGGGAATTATGCCGCCTCCGGTTTTGTCTGACCAGTTGACCAATGAGGTTGAAGGTGAGATCACGCAGAGTTCCGCCCAGTCCTCTGCGCCTGATGGTGTTGACGGTATCTTGGATGAAGCATGGGAGCCGGGTCTGCGCGCCGGCCGGCGGCCGCCGCCGCGCGTGCGGAGCTGGCTTGCATCGCTGCTGGACTTGTCGCGCAATAACCGCTTACTAGACATCAAGAT
>CANNEJ010000016.1 GCA_947503585.1 Anaerolineales bacterium
TGCTGCGCGCCGGCAATCTAAAAAAAGGCGACGTCTTCTCTGTGGCGCAAGTGGCAGGCGTGCTTGCGGCCAAGCGCACATCAGACTTAATTCCGCTTTGCCACCCGCTGCCGCTCACCCAGGTGGATGTGCAGCTCAGCGCCGAAGACGCCTTGCCCGGCGGCGGACCGGGCGTACTCATTACGGCCACAGCGCGCACCACCGCCCAAACCGGCGTGGAGATGGAAGCGCTGACGGCGGTGACCGTGGCGGCGCTCACGGTTTACGACATGACAAAGTCCGCAGAGAAAACGCTGCGCATCACCAACGTGCGTTTGGTGCATAAGCGCGGCGGCGCCTCCGGCGTGCATAACGAGTAGCTGTGGCCGTCACGATCTTGTTCTTCGCCACGCTCAAGCAGCGCGCCGGCTGCGAGCGCCTGGAGCTGGATCTAAAAGACGGCGCCAGCGTGAGCGAGCTAAAAGATCTGCTGGCCGTGCGCCTGCCGGAACTGCAGCCCGCACTGCCCAGCGCTCTGGTGTCCATCAACCGTGAGTTTGCGTTTGCAACCGACACAGTCCCGGCGGGCGCAGAAGTTGGCTTGTTTCCGCCGGTGTCCGGCGGCGCGCCAGGCGCACAGCCGCCTGCACTGCCCACGCATTTGCACATCACCGCGGCGCCGATCGATCTGGATGCACTGACCGCCAGCGTCACGCTGCCCAGCACCGGCGCAGTCTGCCTGTTCACCGGCATTGTGCGCGCAGCCACGCAGCGCGGAGCCGCCCCGCACACCACGGCCCACCTGCATTACGAGGCTTACACGCAAATGGCCGAGGAAAAAATGCAGCAGGTTGCGGATGAAATTCGCACGCGCTGGCCGGCGGTGGAAGGCATTGCGATTGTGCAGCGCGTGGGTACTCTGCTGCCCGGTACGCCAACGGTGCTGATTGCATGTTCCGCAGCGCACCGGGACACGGGCGTGTTTGAAGCAGCGCGCTATGGCATTGACCGGCTGAAGCAGATTGTGCCGGTGTGGAAAAAAGAAGTGGGACCGGACGGCGAGCAGTGGCTTGAGGGCGCGTACATTCCGGCGCGCACCGACTAAGCTGCGCAGCCTCGGGCGTGCAGCCCTCACGCACCCGCCACTCACAGTGTGCCTTCCAATTCCATGTTCATAAAGTGCACCAGCTGCGGGCGCGCGCCTGACGCCACCACGCGCGACTACCGCTGCGCCGTGTGCGGCAGCATGCTGGATCTGGCCGGTCCGCTGCGCTTTGATCCCAGCCAGATAACAGCGAGTGCGCACGGGCTTTGGCGCTATCGCCACACGTTCCCGCTGCCGCCTGCAGCGCAGCCGGTCACCCTTGGCGAAGGCGGTACGCCGCTTGTGGCCGCGCAGCTGGATGCGGGCGGACCAACGGTGCACTTCAAGCTGGAGAGTTTGAACCCTACCGGATCATATAAAGACCGCGGCACCGCAGTGCTGCTCAGCTGGATGCAATCGCAGGGCATCACGGCGGCCGTCGAAGATTCATCCGGCAATGCCGGCGCCTCATTTGCTGCGTACGCAGCGCGCGCCGGCGTGCGTGCGCGTGTGTTTGCGCCCGCCTATGCCGCCGCTGCCAAGCTGGCCCAAATGGAAATGTACGGTGCCGAGGTGGTGCGCGTGCCGGGGCCGCGTTCGCACGCCGCGGAAGCAGTGGTGCAAGCTGCGCGCGCGGGCGCCTACTACGCCAGCCATGTCTTCAACCCGGTGGGGCTGGCCGGGTTGGCCACCATCGCGTACGAGCTGGTTGAGCAGCTGGGCGGCGCGCCAGGCACGGTACTGATGCCCATCGGCCAGGGCTCACTGCTGCTGGCGCTGCAGCGCGGCTTTCTGGCGCTGCAGGCTGCCGGCTGCATTGCGCAATTGCCGCAACTCGTTGGCGTGCAAGCCGAGGCGTGCGCGACGCTGTGGGCCTGCTTTCACCACGGGCCGGAAGGCCTTGGCTTTGTGAGCGAGGGTGAAACAATGGCCGAAGGTGTGCGCATTCGCCATCCGCTGCGCGGCGATGCCGTGCTGGCCGCCGTGCACGCCTCGGGCGGGCAGGTGCTGGTCGCCACCGAAACGCAAATCGAAACGGGGCGGCGCATGCTTGCGCAGCTTGGATTTTTTGTGGAGCCAACCTCGGCGCTGGTGTGGCCCGCACTGCGGCAGCTGCTGACAAGCAGCGCAGCGCAGCCGGTAGTGGCAATTCTTACGGGGCACGGGCTCAAGAGCGCCGTCGCCTAAACACAATGCCGCGCGACTCCGTATAATCCAGTTATTCACAATGAAAAGACGGGAGACACCTGAATAATGAGCAAGCTGTCGATAAGCTGGTTTTACACATCGCCCGGCGATAACGCGCACCGCGTGGCCGAACGCGTCCGGCAGGCGCTCTGGACTTCGGGGCTCACCGACCTTTGGCTGGATGGCACGAGCACCAGCGCACCGTATAAACTGACCGGCAACTATGAGGGGCGCATGCTTGAGCTGGATTGGACGCCCACCGAGTGGCTGCGCATGCGCGCGCAAGCCGCACCGCCGCGGCTTATCGCACAAATGAGCTGGCTGCTGGGCTTCAAGCCCGGCATTCATTACACAGACAACAGCGGCCACCAAGTGTGGGAATGGGTGCGCGGCGACAATACTGCGCGCTGGATGGAAATTTCCGGCAACCCCAGCTATCAATCCCCCGCGCGCCTGACCGCCAAGTAACCGGCGCATTCATGGCCGGGTACTCAGCGGCGCATGATCTCGCTGTGCTCGTGTCGATGGCGGGCGACTTTGATGAATTTGTAAAATCTGACGTGGTGTTTTGGCAGCTGACCGATGACGGGCCGCTGCTAAACCGCTACCCCAAGCTGACTGTGGCCGGCATGTTGTTTTGCATGCACAAGCTGCACCTGCTGCCTGACCTGCTGGCGCCGGCGCAGCACGCGCGCTGCGCCGCGCAAATCAGCGCAGTGCGCGAAAATTTTTCGGCCTGGCGCGCCAACATCGAACGCAAAGCGGTGCGCGAGTTTGCGGGGCGCCTGCGCTCATGGAGCTGGTTTGTGGATGAGGCCGGCCTGGAGCAAAAAGCAGCCGTGCGCCACTACGCGCAGGAAGCCTACGGGCGCATGTACTTGCACTTGCTGCTTGATTTGCTGCAAAACCACAGCACGCATGCGGCACTGGCTGCGCAGGTTGCCACTTGTGATCAGCGGCTGCGCAGCGTGTGGGCGCCGGCCCGCTTTGTGTGGGACGCACAGCTGCAGCCCGCTTTTCCCGCGGATGTTTACTGGTTTCTATACGGGGTGCCGGACGCAGAAGCACCCAGACTTTAATTGGGCGGGCGCGCCGGTTGCCGGCTGGCAGCCAGCCCTCGCCACTTTGCGCGCTTGATCTCAAAGGTATGTTCAGCACACTGTGCACCCTTAAACAAACGGTGCGTAGTTGCGGTATTTTGAAACCCCAACCGGTCGAGTAACTTGCGGGCACTTAGGTTGCGTGCGTCGGTCACCGCCGTCACGCGGCCAATTGCGGGCACCCCAAACAAAAGATCCACCGTGCAGCGCACGCCTTCTGCTGCGTAGCCGGATTTCTGGTGTGCGCGTGCCAGCGTGAATCCCAACTCGGCAGCCCGGCCGTCTTTGCCGATGCAAACCCCCACATCACCCACTAGCTGATTGGAGTGCGCCAGCGCAAGGGCAATTTGAAACCACTCGCCGGGTGCAGCGGCTTGCACTGCGCCTTGCACGCGCACAAACTGCAGCGCGGCTGTGCGCGAAATGCCATCCCAGCTCTGCAACCTGGCTACCGCGGGGTCGTTGCGGTAGCCAAAAAATATCTCCACATCTTGCGGCTCAAAGCGTCGCAGCACCAGCCGCTTGGTGCGGGCGGGCAGCGCCAGTACCATTTCTCAGCCGCCGCGCTGTCCGCCAAATCTTCGGACCGGACCCACCGTGCACACTCCTGCGGCTAAGCAGCACCGCCCTTATTATTTGGCATACTCGATCACTCGCGTCTCGCGAATGATGGTGACCTTGATTTGGCCGGGGTACTGCATCGTTTCCTCAATCTTGCGCGCCACATCCTTGGCCAGCTTCAGCGCAGCAAGATCATCGACATTGTCCGGCCGCACCACCACGCGCACCTCGCGCCCGGCCTGCAGCGCAAATGTCTCCTCAACCCCGGGGAAAGAGTTGCCAATGTCTTCCAGTGCGCGAATGCGCTTCACGTACTGTTCCAGGTTTTCACGGCGCGCGCCCGGCCGGGCGCCGGACATTGCATCCGCCACCTCCACAATCACAGCCTCAAGCGTCTCCTGCTCAACTTCATGATGATGGGCGGCAATTGCATTGCAAATCTTTGGTCCCACGCCATAGCGCTTGGCAATCTCAGCGCCAATGGCGGCATGCGTGCCTTCAATCTCATGGTCCACCGCTTTGCCCAGGTCGTGCAGCAAGCCACCCGCTTTGGCCAGCGCCACGTTCGCGCCAATCTCTGCAGCGATCATGCCCGACAGCAGCGAGGTCTCCACCGCATGGGAGTGCTGGTCCTGGCCATAGGAGGTGCGAAACTTCAGGCGCCCAAGCAGGCGCAAGATCTCGGGGTTTAGGCCCGGCACACCCGCCTCATACGCGGCGCGCTCGCCCTCTTCTTTTACAATCACATCTACCTCGCGGCGCGCGTCTTGAACCAGCTTCTCAATGTGTGCCGGCTGAATACGGCCATCGGAGATCAGCTTGGTGAGCGCGCGGCGCGCAACCTCGCGCCGCATCGGATCAAATGACGCCACGGTGATGGCTTCCGGCGTGTCGTCCACAACTACATCCACACCGGCTGCCTGCTCGAACGCGCGAATATTGCGGCCGGCGCGGCCAATGATGCGCCCCTTCATCTCCTCGGATGGAATGGGCACAATGGATACGGCGTGCGTTGACACCTGGTCGCCGGCCACGCGCTGCATGGCAACCACGAGCAGCTTGCGCGCGCGTGCTTCCCCTTCCTCGCGCGCCTCGTCCTCAATCTGGCGAATGGTGCGCGCCATGTCGGCGCGCGCGCTGGTTTCCACCGCGGCAATCAACTGCGCCACGGCTTCCTCGCGCGTCAAGCCGGAGACGCGCTCCAGCTCGGCAATCTGGTCCAGCTTGCGCTTCTCCAGGTCGTTGGCCTGCTTGTCCAAGGTACTTTGGCGCTTGCCAAGTTCGCGCTCGCGCCCCTCTAGCTTTTCGGCACGCTGCTCCAGTGCCGTGCGGCGCTGCTCCACGCGCGTCTCTTCTTGCTGCAGTTCCTTGCGCCGCAGCTGCTGCTCCTTCTCCAGCTCATCGCGCCGGTTCAGCAAATCTTTGTTAGCCTTGGCTTCCAGTTTGCTTTCCTGCTCGCGCGCCTGGGCTGCCAGGCGCTCCCGCGTGAGGTTCAGGTCCTTCAAGTCTTCATCAATGTTGCGCTGCCGCCACCAGTAACCCGCGCCCGCCCCGGCAACTGCCGCAGCCAGCGCCGCTATCAAAATATATCCAAACATGTTTAGTCCTCGCTTTGCAAATCATCTGCCGGAGCACCCTGCTCCGCCAGGCATTCAGTCACCACGCTGCGCACCACATCGTACGCAAATCCGCGCCGCTGCAAAAAGTCGCCCAGCTTGCGGCGCACGGCCGCAGCCGGCAGCGCCGCCAAACGCCGCATTCGTCCGGCCGCAGCTGTGCGCGCAGCTGCCAGCTCATCCACGCCGGCTGTTGCCGCAGCAATCGTCTCCGCATCCAGCCCGCGCCGCCGTAACTCCGAAACCAGTGCGCGCGCGCCACGCGGCCGGAATGTCGTTTGCGTCTCCACCCATTGCGTCGCGAAGCGCGCATCATTTACTTCGCCTGCCTGTTCCACGCGCTGCATAATCTGCTCAATCTCGGCCGCAGAAAAGCCTTTGCGCAGCAGGCGCGTGCGCATTTCCCCGTCGGTGCGCGGGCGCACCTCCAGCAGGCGGCGCACTGCCTTCACGCCGCTGTCAACCGCTTCCGCTGTGCGCACCAGCTCCACCTGCGCTTCCGTCAGCACCTGTCCCACGTGCCATTCCGCTGCGCGCCCGCCGGACAACCCCAGCGCAAACTCACCATCGAGGTGCACATTTATGCGCGCCAAATTGCCCGCTTGCGGCTGCAGTGCTGTCACTGTCGGCATGCCACCTCCAGAATCAAAAAAGGCCGCAACATCACGTTGCGGCCATCACAGTTGCCGGCTCACAGCCGGCTTTGCTTCAGATTTTTACAGGCGGGCGCGCTGCTGCGCTGCCCGCGCGCCGATCAGCTAAACAGCACGCATCAACCCGAACAGAAACGTTGTCTGCCGGAGGGCGGTAAATACGCGCCCCTAAGCGCAAAGGACAACAGCAATTTTCCGGTTCTGTTCGGCATTCGATCGGGTGCGCTATAGCGCAAGCTCTCTAAATCTGAGGCAGGTCGTGATGACCGCACTTGCCGGCCCGAGGCCGGCATTAAAAGCAGGGCAGCGCTGCACACAACTGCTGCCCCGGACCAATTACTCATCATCATCCTCGTCGCCCTCGGCATCAGTGGCAATTGCGCCACCCGCAGCCACAACGGACTGGGCGCGAATGACACGCTCCAACTCCTGCGCCATCGCCGGGTTATCCTTCAGGTAGCGCTTTACATTCTCGCGCCCCTGCCCGAGGCGGGTCTCTTTGTATGTGTAAAACGCGCCGCGCTTGGTAATGACTTCCTGCGCGGTTCCGAGGTCCACAATGTCTCCGGTCTTGCTAATGCCCTCGCTAAACATAATATCGAATTCCGCCTGCCGGAAAGGCGGTGCCACTTTATTTTTGGTTACGCGCACGCGCACGCGGTTGCCGGTAACGGTCTGGCCGTCTTTAATCGATTCCAAGCGGCGCACATCCAAGCGCACGCTGGCATAATACTTTAGCGCCTGCCCGCCGGTTGTGGTTTCGGGGCTGCCAAACATCACGCCGATCTTCATGCGCAGCTGGTTGGTAAAAATCATGGTTGTGCCGGATTGCTTGATGGCGCCGGACAGTTTGCGCAGCGCCTGGCTCATCAAGCGTGCCTGCTGGCCCATGGTGGGGTCCCCCATGTCGCCCTCAATTTCTGCCCGCGGCACGAGCGCCGCCACAGAGTCCACCACCACCACGGAAACTGCACCGGAACGCACCAGTGCCTCCGCAATCTCCAGCGCCTGCTCGCCGGTGTCCGGCTGCGAAATATACAGCTCGCCAATGTTGACCCCGACCCGCTCTGCATAGGTTGGGTCAAGCGCATGCTCCATATCGATGAAGGCGCACAAGCCGCCCAGGCGCTGCGCCTCAGCCACAATGTGCATGCACAGGGTTGTCTTGCCGGCGGACTCGGGGCCGTAGATCTCCGTCACCCGCCCCTTGGGAACACCCCCGATGCCCAGCGCCAAATCCAGCGCCAGAGACCCGGTGGAAATCGACTCGACCGCCATGCGCGGCGCATCGCCCAGGCGCATCAGCGCGCCATCGCCGTACTGCTTCTTAATTTGCGCCAGCGCTGTTTCAAACGCCTTGTCGCGACCGGATTGTGCCATTGGAGTTATTAGTACTGAAAAGTTACAGCGGCATTTGGCCGCGTGAAGGCAAGTTTACTTCAGAAACTTTGGATGCGCAAACGGGGTTGGTATAATGTGAAGCGGCAGCAGCTGCGCAACCCTTGCAGCCGGAGCCCGATTATTCATGCCCAAAAACTCACTATCGCTGACCGACAATCGCACCGGAAAATCTTACGAGATTCCGATCGAGGACGGCGCAGTGCGTGCACTGGATCTGCGCCAGATCAAAGTGGACGACAAAGACTTTGGCCTGATGACCTACGATCCGGGGTACGGAAACACGGCGGCGTGCAAAAGCCGTATTACTTTTGTAGATGGCGACGCCGGCATTTTGGAATATCGCGGCTATCCCATCGAGCAGTTAGCGGAACAGTCCAACTTTTTGGAGGTGGGCTACCTGCTGGTGCACGGCGAGCTGCCCACCGCGGACCAGATGAGCAACTGGGTGGAGAAAATCACGCACCACACGCTCATCCACGAAAACATTAAGTCCCTGCTGGACGCCTTTCGCTACGACGCGCATCCCATGGCAATGTGGATCAGCACCGTTGCCGCCCTCTCCAGTTTCTACCCGGATGCGCGCCGCGATGCCAGCGCAGAGGCGCGCATGCTGCAGGTCTACCGCCTGATTGCCAAAGCGCCGACCATCGCAGCTTTTAGCTTCCGCCACGCCATGGGGCAGCGCTACAACTACCCGGACAACCGCCTCAGCTACAGTGGCAACTTTTTGCAAATGATGTTTCACATGACCGACCGCGACTACCATCCGCAGCCGGTAGTGGAGCGGGCCCTGGATGTGCTGTTTATTTTGCATGCTGATCACGAGCAAAACTGCAGCACCAGTGTGCTGCGCAGCATTGGCAGTAGCTTATCTGACCCGTACAGCGCCGTGGCCGGTGCCGCCGCAGCACTCTACGGCCCGCTGCATGGCGGCGCCAATGAGGAAGTGCTGCGCACCCTCAACGAGATTGGCAGCGTGGCGCGCGTGCCCGAGTACATCAAGCGCGTGAAGGCTGGCGAGTTCCGCCTGATGGGCTTCGGCCACCGCGTGTACCGCAACTACGACCCGCGCGCCAAGCTCATCAAGCGCACCGCCGCCGAAGTCTTTGAGGTGCTGGGGCGCAGCCCGCTGATTGATATTGCGCTGGAGTTGGAGCGCATTGCGCTGGCGGACGACTACTTCGTGCAGCGCAAGTTGTATCCCAATGTCGATTTTTATTCCGGCATCATCTATCAGGCGCTGGGCCTGCCGGTGGCCATGTTCCCGGTGCTGTTTGCAATCCCGCGCACCGTGGGCTGGCTGGCGCACTGGCTCGAGATGATCAGCGACCCGGACTTGCGAATTGCGCGGCCGCGCCAGGTTTACCTTGGCCCGCAGCGGCGTGACTTCGTACCCCAGTCCAAGCGCTAGCGCCCGCAATGGCAGCCATGGCTGCCCCGCTCACAGCCATCCGGCCGGCCACGCTGGCAGACTGGGATTCAATTCAGCCGCTGCTCAAAGACGCCGGCTATCTGCACACACACTATGACTGGCACAAGCCGCGCGCTTGGCTGTTGCGCCACCCGTTTATGCTGGCGTGGAGCGGCGGCCGCCTCGCCGGCATTCTGGCTGCGCCGCCGGATCCGCCGGATGTGGCTTGGCTGCGTTTTGCAGGCGTCGCCGCGGGATTTTCCGGCCCCAAGGTTCTTGGCGAATTGTGGGCTGCCTGCCGCATGGAGCTGTTGGCCGCCGGCGTGCAGCGCAGTGCAATCCTAACCACCAACTCTTATCTTGATGAACTGCTGCCGCAATGGGGCTTTGCCGCCAGCGAGGAAGTATTGGTGCTCACACACAACACCAAAGTCATTGAGCAGCCGCTCAACAGTGCTGCGCTCATCCGGCGCGCGCGCCCCGAGGACTGTGCCGCCGTGGCAGCCGTGGATTGGGCGGCGTTTGACACACCCTGGCGCCATTCCCCCGGCATGGTAGCAGCCGCAATGGCCCAGGCCAGCTACGTCACCGTTGCGCTGGTGGACGGCACAATTGTGGGCCACCAATTTACAACCGAAGGGCGCACCGGCGCACACATGGCGCGCCTCGCCGTGCACCCCAACTGGCAGGGCAAACACATTGGGCGCGCACTTGTGAACCACATGCTGCGCCACTACGCCGAGAGCGGCGTCAGCCCGGTTGGGGTAAACACACAATCCAACAACGCCGCTTCGCTGGCACTGTACCGCGCCCTCGGCTTTACGCTCACCGGCGAAGGCTACCAAGTGTGGCAGCGCTGGCTGGCATGACGACCCGCCTCCGGCTTTAGCGTCCGGCAATCCGGCCGCACCCTTCAACTCAGCCACCGCCCGCAGTTGTGGCGCGCGCTGCGCCTGTGTTTCACCCAATTTTTAGAGGTTTAAACAAGGTTGTAGACAGAAGCCGTCGCAAAAAGTAAACTAGCATTCTGAACCTGTCAGAACAAAAAATCCGGAAACATATACAATGAGCAAACGCGCCGAAACTCGAAGCCTGCAGGTCCGCGAACGCATGCGCCAGCGCCTGATTGCAGCGGGCGCCGTAACCCTCGTGGCTGTGGCAATTGGCGGGTTCCTCATCTGGCGCACCAACCAGCCCATCGGTGAGATTGTGGAGGTACCCAAGGTGCAGCCGGCACAGGCAGACGGGCGCTCCGCGGGGCCGGCCGATGCCAAGGTAACGGTGGAAGTGTTTTCCAACTTCACCTGTTCGCACTGCGGCACCTATGCAAAGAACGCCGGTAAGCTGGTCTTTCAAAATTATGTAGATTCGGGCAAGGTGCGCGTGCAGTACCGCTACATTGCGTTTCCAGGCGCATCACGAGAGGCTGCAATCGCAGCCGAGTGCGCTGCCCAGCAGGACCAGTTCTGGCCGTACCATGACTTGCTCTTTGCAAACGAGACTGGCGCCGCGGACCAATTCTCGCAGCCGCGGCTGCTGGGTTTTGCAGACAAGCTGCAGTTGCAGGGTGACACCTTTCGCGCCTGCATGGCGAGCACAACGCCAATTGATGTGATTGAAGCGGACATGGCGCGCGCCACAGAACTCAAGATTGAATCCACGCCGTCGATTGTTGTGAATGGCGAGATGATCAGCGGCGCACGCGACTTTGCCACCTTTCAAGAATTGATCGAGCGCAAGCTCAAAGAAATCCCAAGCTAGACCAAAATTTATTAGAGAACCCGGGGGCCAATATGTCTTACACCAAACTTGCCGTACCAGCCGGCGACATGATCACTGCCACTAGCGGTAAGCTGCACGTGCCCAGTCGGCCGATCGTGCCATTCATTGAGGGTGATGGCACCGGCCCCGACATTTGGGCTGCATCTGTGCGCGTTATAAACGCCGCCGTCGCGCAGGCTTATGACAACCAACGCCACATCGAATGGATGGAGGTGTACGCCGGCCAGAAGTGCTTTGACCGCTTTGGTACGTGGCTGCTGGATGAGACTGTCACTGCCTTCAGAGAATTTAAAGTGGGCATCAAGGGCCCGCTCACCACACCCATTGGCGGCGGCATTCGCAGCCTGAACGTGGAGCTGCGCAAACAACTGGACTTGTACGTGTGCCTGCGCCCGGTGCGCTACTTCCCCGGCGTGCCCTCTCCGGTAAAGCGCCCGGAAGATGTGGACATGGTGATCTTCCGCGAGAATACCGAAGATATTTATACCGGCATCGATCTAGAGGCGGGCTCGGAAAGCAACATAAAGTTCAAGGCGCTGTTGGAGAAGAACCTGCCGCAGGAGTACAGCAAAATCCGCTTCCCGGACACTTCCGGCTTTGGCGTCAAACCCATTTCGAAGCAGGGCACGGAGCGCCTTGTGCGCGCCGCCATCCGCTACGCGCTGGACAACCGGCGCAACAGCGTGACCTTCGCCCACAAGGGCAACATTATGAAGTACACCGAGGGTGCATTCCGAAACTGGGGCTACGCTTTGGCCGAGCGCGAATTTAGCGGGCGCGTGTACACGTGGGATCAGTGGGAAAACACCAAGGCCACCAAGGGCGAAGACGCAGCCAATGCTGAGCAGAAGTCAGCCCTGGCCGCCGGAAAAATCATTGTGAAGGATGTGATCGCCGACATCGTCTTTCAACAGACCATCACACGCGCGCGTGAATTTGATGTGATTGCCACAATGAACCTGAACGGCGACTACCTCTCGGACGCACTGGCGGCGCAGGTAGGCGGCATCGGTATTGCGCCCGGCGGCAACATCAATTACGAAACCGGGCATGCCGTGTTTGAAGCCACGCACGGCACTGCGCCAAAATATGCCGGCCTCGATCGCGTGAATCCCGGCTCGGTAATCCTTTCCGGCGAGATGATGCTGCGCTACATGGGCTGGAAGGAAGCCGCCGACCTCATCATCCGGGGCGTGGAAGGCGCTGTGGCAGCGGGCACGGTCACTTACGATTTTGCGCGCATGCTGCCCGGCTCAAAAGAAGTAAAGTGCAGCGAGTTTGGCGATGCGGTGATCCGCGCGATGGCGGATGCTACTGCAGCAACTGTGCTGGCCCCGGTCGCAGCTGCCAAAGCTGCTGCGCGCAAGCCGGCCCGCAGCCGCAGAAGCGCAGCTAAACGCAAGCCGGCCAAGCGCACAACGGGCGC
>CANNEJ010000017.1 GCA_947503585.1 Anaerolineales bacterium
CTCATTACTCTGCAGCGTGGCAGAAGGCTGCAAGCCCGCCAGGCTGGCTCTTGCAAACCGAACCGGTGAACTGCTATCGGCGGGCATCGGTCAAACTATAACTGCGCGGCGCGAGGCACCGGCAATCTGCAGCTGGCCGCATCAAGGCACTGCGGTACCGGTCGGCGCAGGTGTCCCGCCAATCGGCGCCGGTGGAGCACCCGGCGTGGGCGTGCTTTTTTGGTTTGGCAAAAACACCCATGTCACAATCTCGCCAAATGCGCCCATCAAGCCCTCGTCCCGCTGGTTGAATTGCACGCGCACACCAGCGCCGTTGGCAGTGGTAACTTCCACGCGCTGCACACCAGCGTACTCCAGCCGTTCGCCGGCAACCGCCTGTCCGTCAAAATCCAGCTTGTCATCCACCAGCACACGCACATAGCTGCGCTGCTCAAAAAGCAAGCCCAGCTGCACATCTGTGAAAGTTGTCAGCGGCGGCGGAGCCGTGGGGGTTTGCAGCACCTCTTGGATGAGCGTAGGCGTGGCGGTTGGGGCAACGGCTGCCTGCGTGACAGCTGGCTGTGCCGTGGCAAGTAATGTTGGCGCAATGCGCCGGCCGCCCCACACAAATGCCCAACCCAAAACTGCCACAACCGAAAGCATCGCCAGCAGCTCAAAGTTGATAATGCGCTGCACCCGGCGCCAGCTGCTGGGCTTGGCAGCGATAGAGTGAAACGCCATGCGGCGCCCGCTGACGCGCGCAATCAATGGGGACGCTTCGCTGCCCGCCCCAAAGCCGGGCACGTGCCAGCGGCTAGGGCGCCGCGCGGCTGCCAGCGCCCGATCAAGCTGCGCCACAAGCGCAGCCGCATCCAGCCCGAGGTATGTGCCGTAGCTCTGCAGAAAGCCGCGCACCTGTAGCGCGGTGGGCAATGCCAGATGGTCGCCACGCTCCAACGCCGCCAGATATTTGCGCCGAATGCGGATGATGCGCTCAGCATCCTCCAACGAGAGGCCGCGCGCCTGCCGCGCCTGTTGCAACTGCTCGCCCAACTTTTGCAGCATGGAATGCAGTATAGCCGTGCACGGCGGGCTTTGGGTTTGCGCGGTTTTCGGGGTGTTTTACGCGGCCGGCAGCACAATCCGCAACGCATCGCCAACGGACGGGGCTTGGATTACCGTGATGCCGGCGGGGAACGGCTCAGTTTGCACAAGCACGCGCGGCACCACCGCGCGCTTGAACCCAAGCTTGGCTGCCTCGCGCAGGCGGGTGTCCAGCTGGCTCACAGCCCGCAGCTCGCCAGACAGGCCCACCTCGCCCACCAACGCAACGTCAGCAGCCACCGGCAAGTCGCGCACAGACGACGCAATCGCCACCGCCATCGCAAGGTCGGCAGCCGGCTCTTCAATCGTCATGCCGCCAATTACATTTACAAACACATCCTGGTCGGCCAGGCGCAGGCCCAGCCGGCGCGTAAGCACGGCGGTCACCAGCAGCAGGCGGTTGAAGTCCACCCCGTTTGCGGTGCGGCGCGGATTGCCAAACGCGGTGGGGCTGGCCAGCGCCTGCACCTCCACCAGCAGCGGGCGCGTGCCCTCCAACGGCACGGCAATGGCAGAGCCCGGCGCGCTTTGCAGCCGCTCCGCCAAAAATGCCTCCGATGGATTGGCCACCTCCACCATGCCGGCACCGCGCATCTCAAACACGCCCAGCTCTGACGTGGGGCCGAAGCGGTTCTTCACGCTGCGCAGCAACCGGTACACGTGATGGCGGTCGCCTTCCAGGTACAGCACGGTGTCCACCATGTGCTCAAGCACGCGCGGCCCGGCCAGCGTGCCTTCCTTGTTTACATGCCCCACCAGAAAGATGGCGGCAGCGCTGCGCTTGGCGAGCGCGGTCAGGCGCGCCGCGCACTCGCGCACCTGTGTGATCGAGCCGGCTGCCGACTCGACGTCGCTGCAGTGCGTGGTCTGAATTGAATCAATAACCACGACGCGGGCGCCGCTTGCGTCAATCTGCGCCAGAATGTTTTCGAGCGCAGTCTCGGTCATCAGCAGCAGATTCTCGGCGTGCACTGCCGTGCCATTCTCCAGGCGCAGCGCGCGCATCTTAATCTGGCGCGCGGACTCCTCGCCGGACACATACAGTACGGGCAGGCTGTGCGCCAGATCGCCCGCCACCTGCAGCATGAGCGTGCTCTTGCCAATGCCGGGATCGCCGCCAATCAACACCACCGACCCGGGCACAATGCCGCCGCCCAGCACGCGGGCAAACTCATTCATAGCCAGCGGCAGGCGCGCCTCCACATCGCCTGCAATCTCGCTCAGGCGCTGCGGCGTGCTAGCGGCGCCGGCAGTGGCGGCTGCAGTGCGCCGCGCACGCGCCGGCGCCTGCACCGTTACCGCCTCAAAAGAGTTGAATTCGCCGCATTGCGGGCACTTGCCCATCGGGCGCGGCACCACACGCGCGCAATTGCGGCACACATAATCCGTTCTGTCGGCTGGCATATGTTTGGCACTTGGATTATAGGCGCGCCGGCGCAATTAACGCAGCAACTGCCTGAAGAAAAAAAGAGGCGGCTTGCAGTGGGTGCAAGCCGCCTCTCAGGTGGCTGGTTTAGGCGGCCGGCAGTGCGGCCACTTCGGGTTTGGCCTTGGCGGCCTTGCCCGCGGATGGCGCCTTGCTCTTGCGCACCTTCACAGTGATCTTCTTGGTCGTCTCGTCATAATCTACCATCGCCCGGCCGGTGCCGGCTTTGGCAGACAGCAGCGCGTCCGTCATGGCGTCTTCCACGTGCTGGTGGATCACACGGCGCAGCGGCCGCGCACCAAACTCCGCATCGTAGCCTTCTTTGGAGATGAACTTGCGCGCGGCATCAGAAATTTTCAGATCGAAGCCCTTGCTCTTGATGCGCCCGGCAACTTTGGTCAGCTCCAAATCCACAATCTTGCTGATGTCGGCCTGCCCCAGCGAACGGAACACCACAGTGTCATCGAGACGGTTGATGAACTCCGGGCGGAACACGCGGCGCAATGACTCGGTGAGTTTCTTCTTCATCGAGTCATAGGAGTCCTGTGCTTCGCGCTCTTCGTCCAACTTGCCCTGAAAGCCAAGGTTCTGGCGCTTGATCAGCTCAGCACCAATGTTGGAGGTCATCACAATGATGGCGTTGCGGAAGCTCACCTTGCGCCCGCGCGCATCAGAAAGCTGCCCCTCTTCCATAATCTGCAGCAGCATGTTGTGGGCTTCCGGGTGCGCCTTTTCAATCTCGTCGAACACAACAATGGAGTACGGCTTGCGGCGCACGCCCTCGGTCAGCTGGCCGGCATCGTCATAGCCTACATAGCCGGGCGGTGCGCCCACCAGCCGGCTCACAGAGTGGCGCTCCATAAACTCAGACATGTCCAATTGGATCAGCGCCGATTCGGAGCCGAACATAAAACTGGCCAGTGCCTTGGTGAGCTCGGTCTTGCCCACACCCGTTGGTCCGAGGAACATGAATGCGCCAATCGGGCGGCGCGGGTCATTGAGGCCGGCGCGGGCGCGCCGCACGGCGCGCGAGATGGCGCTGATGGCCACATCCTGTCCCACTATGCGCTCGCGAATGGCATCTTCCATCTTGAGCAGGCGCTCGGACTCCGCCTCGGTAATTTGTGTGGCCGGCACGCCGGTCCACATCGAAACCACTTCGGCAATGTCTTGCGCAACCACTTTGGGCGCAGCCGCCTGGTCCCATCCGCCGCGCAGCTTCTCCAGCCGCTGCTCCAGCGCCTCTTCCCGCTGGCGCAACTCCAAGGCATCCGCACTGCGCGCTTCTTGTGTGGCGCGCTCCAGCTCACTGCGCGCCAGGCGTAAATCCGAAAGCATCTGGCGCAGTTGCTTCTCGCGCGGGCTCTTGTACATGCGCACGCGCGAGGAGGACTCGTCAATCAGGTCGATGGCCTTGTCCGGCAAAAAGCGGTCCGGCACATAACGCACGGCCATCTCCACCGCGGCATCGATGGCCTCGTCGGTGATGGATAGTTTGTGGTGCTGCTCATAGCGCTCACGAATGCCGTGCAAAATTGCAATGGTTTCTTCAGGCGAGGGTTCATCCACGGTGATGGGCTGGAAGCGCCGCTCGAGGGCGGCATCGCTTTCAATGTGCTTGCGGTACTCATCGAGCGTGGTGGCACCAATCACCTGCATCTCGCCGCGCGCCAGCGCCGGCTTGAGGATGTTGGCGGCATCCACGGAAGAACCTGCAGCGCCGGCGCCAACCAGCATGTGCACTTCATCAATGAAAAGGATCGCGCCGGACTGCTTGACCTCGTCGATCACGCGCTTGAGGCGCTCCTCAAACTGCCCGCGATACATGGTGCCGGCCACCAGCGAGCCCACATCCAGCTGCAGCACGCGCTTGCCCAGCAGCAGTTCGGGTACATCGCTGTTAACGATACGCTGCGCCAAGCCCTCCACAATTGCCGTCTTGCCAACGCCCGGCTCGCCAATCAGCGCCGGGTTATTTTTGGTGCGCCGCGCCAAAATCTGAATCACGCGCTCCACTTCGGTGACGCGCCCGATAACCGGATCCAGCTTGCCCTGCTCGGCCAGAGCCGTCAGGTCCGTCGCCAGTTGGTCGGAGAGCGGTGTCTTGGTTTTGTCTTTCGATTTGCGCTTGGTGGCGGGCTGCGCAGCGGGCTGCAGTTCCCTTGTGCTGGTGGGCGTCTCCTGCAGAAGGCGGCGCGTACTGCGCCGGATTTGCTCGGCAGAGGAACCCAGCTGCTTCAGAACTTCCATCGCCACGCTGTCATCCAGCCGCACCAGCCCGAGGATCAGATGCTCGGTGCCAATGTAATGATGGTCCATGCGGCGCGCTTCTTCAATCGCCAGTTTTAGGATTTCCTTGGTGGAGGGCGCAAGCTCCAGCTTGCCTTTGGCAGCAGCCCGGCCGGTGCCGCCCATTCTTTGCACGGCTTCCTGCAGGCGATCCTTCTCGATGCCCACATCTTGCAGCACCCGGCTGGCAACGCCGCCGTCTTCCAGCATCAAGCCCAGCAGCAGGTGTTCGGTGCCGATCACGTTCTGGCGCATACGCTCCGCCTGCTCTTGTGCAATGGTGAGCACGCGGCGGGCGCGTTGTGTGAAGCGAGCCATGTTGTTTTCTGCCACTGTTTACCCTCCCAAATACCTTGCAAAAATTGTACCAAACATCAGCTACCACGCCGTTATGCTAACAAAACATTAATTTGCGCAACCAAAAATCTCCATCAACCGCATATCTAAACAAAAAGTGCGGCCCAAGCCGCACTTTTCCGCAATTCTGATCTTACTTTCCGGCGTCGGACGGTTCGCCAGCAGCCTGCCCGCCGCCTCCGGCATCCGGCTCAGCAGCTTCCGGCGCACCGGGCTCCCCGGCAGAATTTTCGGGCACAGCAGCTTCCGCTGCGGCGCCTTGCGCATCGGTAGCAGCCATGTAGAACGCATAATCTTGCTCGGCATAATTGGCCGAGGCCACTGCCCGCAGGCTGAGGCGCACGCGCTGCTGCCCAAGCTCAATCTTGAGAATGCGCAGGGTAAGTTCTTCACCTTGCGATACAGCATCCCGGGCATGCTCCACCGGCGTGTCGGCCAGCTCGGAGACGTGCACCAGGCCCTCAATCTCCGGCGCCGCAGAGATTGTTGCGAAGGCGCCAAACTTTGTAAGGCGTGTGATTTTGGCGCGCACCAGCTGCCCATCCTGAAACTTACCTGCAAACGCCTCCCACGGATTTTGCTCGATCACGCGGCTGGACAGGGCTATGCGCTGGCGCTCAAAATCCACCGACAACACCTTTACCTGCAGCGGCTGCCCCACGCGCACCACTTCCTTCGGGTGGTCAATGTGGCGCCACGAAAGCTCGGAGAGATGCACCAGTCCGTCCGCGCCGCCAATATCCACAAACGCGCCAAAGCTGGAAATAGAAACCACCCGGCCGGTGTACACCTGCCCGGGCGCAATTGCATCCATGGCCTGCTTGCGGCGCGCAGCGCGCGCTTCTTTGTTGGCTGCGCGCTCGGAGACAATCAGCCGGTTGCGCTCGGCATCGGGCTTCTCCAAAATCTTCACCACGACAATTTCGCCGGTCATGCTGCCCCAGCGCTCGGCCGGGGTGCTGCCCACGGCGCGCTGATGCCGGTCCAGCCCCACCTGCGAGGACGGCAGGAAGGCACGCTGCCCCGCAAACTCCGGCGCAGACACAATCAGGCCGCCTTTGTTGAAGTGCACAATCTCGCCGGTGATGGCCACCTGATTGTCAAACAGCTCATCCAGATGGCCCCAGTGGCGCACCTCGCGCACGCGCGCCATCGATACGAGGATGCGGCCGTCGTCGTCTTCGGCTTCGCCCAGCACCTCCACGGTGACCACGGCGCCCACCTGCAGTGCCGCGCGCTGTGCCTGCGGCAGGGAGGCCAGCTCTTGTTCGCTCAGCACGCCTTCGCTTTTGGTGCCAATCTCAATCAGAATTTCGGTTGGCGAGATGCGCGCAATCCGGCCCTGGCGCATTTCGCCCGGTTTGGGCAGCGAGTCCTCAGGTTTTTCGTCCGGCAGCCAAGCGGTCACATCCATGTCTTCCGGCTCATTTTGAGCCGGACTAATATCTATCATTACGGTTGCAGTGCTCCTGTGTTTCTTCCCGCTCGCATTATAGGTTACTTCCAACAGCGGCGCAAATTCGGCTCAAGGGTATAATCCACATTCCAGCGCCAAATGGCTTCTAAAATATTTCCATTTCCGGCCATTGTGGGCCAAGAGCGCATGAAACGCGCCTTGCTGCTGAATGCGGTGAACCCGCGCATTGGCGGCGTTTTGATCCGCGGCGAGCGCGGCACGGCCAAGTCCACTGCGGCGCGCGCACTAGCGGCGCTTTTGCCGCAGGTGGCGGTGGTGGCCAACTGCCGCTTTGGCTGCGATCCCGCCCAGCCCGGCCAATGGTGCACCGAGTGCGTGGAACGCGCGGGCGGCAGTGGCACGCTGCAGTCCACGATGCGCACCACGCCATTTGTGGATTTGCCCGTGAGCGCCACAGAAGACCGCGTCGTGGGCACGCTCGACATCGAGAAGGCGATTCAAAAAGGCGAGCGCCATTTTGACCCGGGCATATTGGCTTCCGCCAACCTCGGCCTGCTTTACATTGATGAAGTAAACCTGCTGGATGACCACGTGGTGGACCTGCTGCTGGACTCAGCTGCAATGGGCATCAATGTGGTGGAGCGCGAAGGCATTTCGTTTTCGCATCCCGCGCGCTTCATTCTGGTGGGCACCATGAACCCGGAAGAGGGCGACCTGCGCCCGCAACTCCTGGACCGCTTTGCATTCTCTGTGGATATTCAGGGGCTCAACAATGCGCGCGACCGCGTGCTGATTATGGAACGCAACCTGAGCTTCGAGGCTGACGCGCAGGCCTTTGCCGAGGAGTGGCGCAGCGCGGTAGAACGCATCTCGCGTGAGATTGAAACGGCACGGGCACGCCTGCCCGCTGTGACGCACTCGCGCGCAGACCTGGGCACAATTGCGGCGCTGACCACCAGCTTGCGCGTGGACGGGCATCGTGCGGACCTTGTGATCCTGCGCGGCGCTCGCGCCCAAGCAGCCTTTGAAGGGCGCAGCGCCATTACCGACCGCGACATTCTGCTTGCCGCCGAGCTGGCGCTGCCCCATCGCGCCCGTAAAGGCCCGCTTGAAAGCGCCATGGTGGACCTGAACGGCCTCGAAGACCGGCTGGAGCAGGCGCGCAGCGAAGCCGGCAAGTCTGAGAAGGGCGAGCCGCAAGCCGCCGCTGACCAGACTGAGAGCGTAAAAAAAAACAGGAAGTAGCGCAAGCCGGCGCTGAACAGGAAATAGACCCGGGCGCGGCGCAACCCGCGCTGCAAAATACCGCCAGCTCCGGCGACAACAAATGGTGGGACGGCGGCCAACACGCTGCCGTCGGCAAAGAATTCGAAACGCGCGTCCTCAACACCCCGCTCGACAAACTAACGCGCAAGCACAGCGGCCGGCGCAGTCGCACGCGCACAGACCGCAAGCGCGGGCGCTACGTGCAGGCGCGCCCCGCCAATGGCAAAACCAACGACATTGCCTTCGACGCAACCTTGCGCGCGGCAGCGCCGCACCAGCCGGCGCGCGCTGCGCAGCGCCAGCACGTGGCCTTTGCCATCATGCGCCACGACTTGCAGCGCAAGGTGCGCGTGCGCAAAGCCGCCAATCTGGTCTTGTTTCTGGTGGATGCCTCGTGGTCCATGGCCGTGGCCGAGCGCATGACGGCCACCAAGGGCGCCATCATGTCGCTGCTTACGGATGCTTACCAGCGCCGGGACCGCGTGGGGCTGGTGGTGTTTCAAAAGAGCAGCGCCACGCTGGTGCTGCCGCCCACCAACTCCGTGCAGCTGGCGCAGCGCGCACTCGCCGACATTCCCGTAGGCGGCAAGACGCCGCTCTCCGCCGGCCTGCATCTGGCGCATAAGGTAATCCTGCGTGAAAAAAATCTGCACCCGGATGTCACGCCGCTGCTGATTGTGCTCACCGACGGCGCCGGCAATGTGTCGATGACATCGCTGTCACCGCGCGAGGAAGCGCGCCGCACGGCGCAACGCTTTAAGGATGCGCACCTGCGCAGCGTTGTAATCAACATGGAGCACATCGCGTTTGACCAGGGCCTGGCGCGCGAGCTGGCGCTGAATCTGGGCGCGCCGTGCCTTTCCCTGCAAGAGCTGAAAGCCGAGAGCTTGTACGCCACGGTGCGCCGCGAACTGGATGCCGGCGCATGACGCCTGCCGACATGCGCGCGCTCTTTCTGCTGGACCCGGAGGTTGCCTTCCTCAACCACGGATCGTTTGGCGCGTGCCCGGCACCGGTATTTGCGGCATATCAAAATTGGCAGCGCGAACTGGAGCGCCAGCCGGTGGAATTTTTGGGGCGGCGCGCTGCGCCGCTGCTGGCTGAGGCGCGCGCGCAGCTGGCTGCCTACGTGGGGGCAGCTGCCAATGACGTCGTCTTCTTTCCAAACCCGACAACCGCCATCAACATGGTGGTGCGCAGCCTGCAGCTGCAGCGCGGGGATGAAATATTAACCACCGACCATGAGTACGGTGCGCTGGACCGCACGTGGCGCTTTATTTGCGCGCAAAACGGCGCGCACTACATCAACCGCCCGGTGGCCCTGCCGGTGGGCAGCCACGCCGCCTGCGTTGATGATTTTTTTGCGGGTGTGACCGCGCGTACGCGCGTCATTTTCATCAGCCACATTAGCAGCCCCACCGCGCTGGTGTTTCCGGTGGCAGAGGTCTGCCGGCGCGCGCGTGAACGCGGCATCCTCACGATTGTGGATGGTGCGCATGCACCCGGGCATGTGGCGCTAAATCTGGAGCAGCTGGGCGCAGATATTTACACCGGCGCGTGCCACAAGTGGATGTGCGCCCCGAAGGGCGCGGCGTTCCTGTATGCGCGGCCGGCGCTGCAGGCGCAGCTGGACCCGCTGGTTGTGAGCTGGGGCTATGCAGCCGAGCAGCCGGGCGTGTCGCAATACATTGATTACCATGAGTGGCAGGGCACGCGCGATCTGGCTGCGTTCCTGACTGTGCCGGAAGCCATCCGATTTCAGCAGGCACACAACTGGGATGCCGTCAGCGCCGGCTGCAGACAACTGGCGCACAAAACACTGGCGCAAATCAATGCGCTCACGGGGCTTGCGCCGCTGTGCGCGGACAGCGCGCAATGGCTCGGGCAGATGGTGGCGGCACGCCTGCCAGCCGTGGACATCAAGCGCCTGCAGGCCCGCCTGTACGGGCGCCACAAAGTAGAGGTGCCGCTGGTGTCGTGGAACGGTCAGGCGTTCATCCGCGTTTCGGTGCAGGCCTACAACACCGCCGGTGATACCGAGCGCCTGCTGCAGGCATTGCGCACAGAGCTAGCCGAAAACTGAACGGCGCGGCAGCTACTTGTCGCGCAGCGTTGCGCCCAGCTCTTGCTGCAGGCGGCGCACAATCTTGTTGCGCAGCTTCGCGGCCTCCGCATCCGTCAGCGTCTTCTCGCCGGACTGATAACTGAGGCGGTAGGCCAGGCTTTTGCGGCCCGCACCCAGCTGCGCGCTGCGGAACACATCAAACAGCTGCACCTGCGCCAGCTGTGCGCCGCCGGTTTGCACTATCAGCGCCTGCACCCGCGCCGCTGCAATCTCCTCATCCACCAGCAGCGCAATGTCTTCCACCACGGCCGGAAAGCGCGGCACCGGCGCAGTGGCATGGCGCGCAGGCGTGGCCGCCAGCAGCGCCTCCAAATCAAAATCTGCGCACAGCACCGCGTGCTCCGCCAGGCTGTAGGCAGCGCTTACCTGCGGGTGCAACTCGCCCAGCGTGCCGAGCACCACATCTGCGCCCCACACTTGCGCACAGCGGCCGGGGTGCATGGCCGCATGCTGCGCGCTCTCAAAGCGCACGCCTTCAATGCGCAGGCTTTCAAGCAGCAGCTCCACCAAACCCTTCATGTCAAAAAAGTCTTGTGCGCCGGCGTCGGCAGCCTGCCAGCCGGCCTGGGCGCGCGGCCCCCGCAGCACCAGCGCCAGACGGCGCTGCTCGATGGGCAGCGCTGCGCCCGCCACCGGCAGGAACACCGGCCCAATCTCAAACAGCGCCAGGCGCTGCTGAAAGCGCGCATTGGCTTCGGCCACCTCCAGCACGCAGGCCAGCAGCGCGCGGCGCAGCACCGTGCGCTCCGCAGCCACCGGGTTTAGCAGCGTCACATAATCCGCTGCGGGCTGCGGCGCACCGGGTGGCAGCAGGCGCTGCTCGCGCTCTGGCGCGGTAAGGCGGTACGTGATCACCTCTTGCATGCCAAGGCCGGCCAGCAGGTCGCGCACACGTTCCTCATGCTCCAGCGCCGCGTTGGCGCGCTGCGGCGGAGTGGTGTCGCTGATTTGCGTTTCCGGCATGCGCTCGTAGCCATAAATGCGCGCCACCTCTTCCACCAAATCGGCGATGCCCTCCGCCCCCTCGCCAATGTCCAGCCGGTGGTCGGGGGCGGTCACCACCAGCTCACTGCCCGCATCCTCAACCACAAACTCCAGCGCGCGCAGAATGCGCATAATCTCCGGCTTGGGAATTTGCATGCCCAAGTGGCGCTGCACCTCTGCCAGCGGCAGCCGGTTCACCGGCGCAGCCACGGGCTGCGGGTACACATCGCACAGTTCGGTGCTGATGCTGCCGCCCGCAAGCTGCTGCATTAGCGCAGCTGCGCGCAAGTTGGCCAGCGGCGCCATGGCCGGGTGCACGCCGCGGCTGAAGCGATAGCCGGCCTGTGAGCTGTGCAGCTGCTGGGCTTGCACCGTACGCCGGATGTTTGTAAAGTTCCAGCTGGCGGCCTCCAGCAGCACATGCGCGGTAGCGGCAGAAACTTCTGACTCGCCGCCGCCCATCACACCGCCAATCGAGAGCGCCCCGGCGCTGTCTGCAACCAGCACGGTGAAGTCATCCAGCTTGCGCTGCGCGCCATCCAGTGTGGCAATCGTCTCGCCCGGCGCGGGCAGGCGCGTGGTGATCACCGGTGCCGGCCGGCTGCCAGCGCGCCGGCGCAGCACTGCATAATCAAATGCATGCAGCGGCTGGCCGGTTTCCAGCATCACATAATTTGTAATGTCCACAATATTGCTGATGGAGCGCATGCCGGCCAGGCGCAAACGCAGCTGAAGCCAGTAGGGCGCGGGCGCCACGCGCACATCCTCCAGCAGCAGCGCGGTGAAGCGCGGGTTGAGCGCGGGCGCTGCAATCTGCACCAGCGGCATGGGCTGGCCGGCCGCGCGCGTGGGCACGCTGC
>CANNEJ010000018.1 GCA_947503585.1 Anaerolineales bacterium
AATGAGTATCGCGTGATTGTGATCGGTGACTCGTCGGTGTGGGGCTACCTTTTGCCACCCGCCGACACACTCACCGCACAAATCAACCGCAGCCACTCGACCCTGCCAGACGGGCGCTTGTTGCGAGCGTACAACCTCGGCTACCCCGTCATGTCGCTCACGAAAGACTTACTGCTGCTGGACATGGCGCGCAGCTACACACCAGACCTGGTGGTTTGGTGTGTGACCCTCGAGTCGTTTCCAATAGACAAGCAGCTCTTCCCGCCACTGCTGCAAAACAACCCGGATGCAGTGCGCGCGCTCGCGGCCCGCTACGCACTGCCCACTGCGGTGACAGACGCGCGCTTTGTGCAGCGCGACTTCTTTGCCCGCACACTGCTCGGCCAGCGCCGCAATCTGGCAGACCTGCTGCGCCTGCAGCTGTACGCCCCGTTGTGGGCTGCAACCGGCATCGACCAGGAAATTCCGGAAACTTATGTGCGCCGCATGGAAGACCTGCCCGCCGATTCAACATTCGCCGGCTTCACTCAGGGAAAACTAACGCAGCAAGATCTGGCTTTTGATGTGCTGGCAGCCGGGTTCGAAGCTGCACGCCCGGCGGAGTTGCTGCTGGTCAACGAGCCCATGTTCGTCAGTGCCGGCGCCAACAGTGATCTGCGCTACAACTTCTTTTATCCACGCTGGGCTTATGACCAGTACCGCACTTGGCTGGCCGCAGCGGCCCGCGAAAATAACTGGCGCTACTTTGATTGGTGGGATGCGGTAGCCGCTGCTGAATTTACAGATAGCGCTGTGCACATGTCGCCAGCCGGAACGGGCCAGCTTGCCAACAAGCTGGCAGCCGCCATTGTTGCGGCAGCTGCCAACCCGCGCTGAAAACACCGGCACCGGAAAAGCGGTGGCGCGCCGCATTCCGGCCGCGGCTCGCAGTTCACATTCAACAAGACGCGCAAACGCACAACGGTATAATCCGCGGATAGAGGCACACTAAATGCTCGAATGGATCCGCAACTTGTTGATTTTTTTGGTCGTATTCTGCGGCCTAATTCTGTTCCACGAACTCGGGCACTTTCTGGCTGCGCGCTATTTTGGCGTGCGGGTCACCGAATTTGGGATTGGATTTCCACCGCGCATGCTGCGCCTCGGAAAATGGCGCGAGACAGAGTTCACGCTGAATTGGCTGCCGTTTGGCGGGTTTGTGCGTCCGGCGGGCGAGGACGATCCGACGGTGCCAAACGGCCTCGCGTCCGCGCCGCCACTGCAGCGCATTGTGGTGCTGGCTGCCGGTTCGCTCACGAATGTGCTGGTTGCGTTTTTGCTTTTCTGGTTTGGGTTTACTACGGGTTGGCCGGACACAGTGGTGGTGGCGCGCGTCGAACCCAACTCTCCGGCAGCAGCTGCCGGCCTGCAGGCTGATGATGTTGTGCAGCTGGTAGGCGACACATCTATTCACACCCCGCAGCAGCTGGCAGACATTACCTACGCCAACCTGGGGCAGACACTCACATTGCAAGTAGAGCGCGCCGGTGAGAACCTGAACATTGACATGACGCCGCGCGAGAGCTGGCCCGCCGGCCAGGGCCCGCTCGGCATTGGCATGACGTGGAAGCTGACGACCTATAACATGGCGCGCGCCGGAACACGGGCCGCAACCGAGCTCGCCAATCAGGCACGCGAAGTTTTTATGCTGCCGGTACGCCTCATGCGGCAGCAGGTGGACGCCAGTGATTTGCGTTTTGTGGGCCCCGTGGGCATCAAGGCCATCAACGACCAGGCCGTGAATGTATCTGTGGAGCTCGGTGCCATTTTCCCGCTGTTGCAGTTTGTGGGGATCATCAATCTCATGATTGCCATCACCAATCTGCTGCCGCTGCCGGCACTGGATGGCGGGCGTATCATCTTTGTGTTGCTGGAATTACTGCGCGGCCGGCGCATTGCACCGGAGACAGAAGGCCGGGTGCACTTCATTGGCATGGCCCTGCTGATTACACTGATGGTGGTGCTGGTCTACCAGGATATTTCCAACCCGCTTGTACTGCAATGAGCTGGCACGCAAACCGGGCGCCACTGTGCGCATGACCTTCGATGCCCAGAAAACATTTGGCACAACTTGCCGACACCGGCGCGCCCACCGGCGAAGCGCTCACCGCGCTGTCCGGCATGGATGCGCGGGCCCTGCATGACTTTCAGCTGATCTGGGCGAACACCGGAGTTGCGCGGCGCTGCGAAATCCTGCTGGCGCTGCAGCCCCTACTGGAAGCCAACGCCACGCTAGACTTCAGCGCCGTGGCAACCGCCGCCCTCGCCGACCCCGACGGCGATGTGCGCGCAGCGGCGGTACCGCTACTCTTTGATGATGTCGATCCGAAGCCGGTAATTCTGCTGCTGGACTTGATGCAGTCAGACCCGCACGCGCCCTGCCGTGCCGCAGCCGCACGCGAGCTGGTGGAGTACGCCGCACTCGGCGCCACCGAAGACCTGCCCAAACACTTAATGGCGCGCATTGAAGCGGGGGTTCTGCGGGCTCATCGCACAGACATCGATCCAAATGTTAAACGCACTACGTTGGAAGCGCTGGGCTACTGCCTTCTGCCCGAGGTCAACGAATTACTGCTTGCGGCTTCAAAGACAAGCGATGCCAAACTGCTGGCGAGCGCATTGATGGCAATGGGCCATACCTGCGATAGTGCGCGCTGGAGCAAGCTGGTGGAACGCAGCCTCGACCACGCGGTTGATTTTGTGCGCACTGCTGCGGTGCATGCCTGCGGTGAACTGCAAGTGCAGTCGGCGGTTCCTCAAATTTTGGGGCTGGCGATGGATGGCGAGCCCGACACCGTATCGCAAGCGGTGTGGGCGCTTGGTGAAATCGGCAATATAGATGCGCGCGCTGCGCTCTACCAACTGCAGGGACTCGCCGAGGAAGACGAGGAATTGTCCGCGGAGATTGAGGAGGCAATCGCCACCCTCGACTTGCTCAGTGGCGACATTGACTTCGACTTGCTTGGCGGCACTGACGACGATGACCCGGATGAGGAGGATTCTCCCCGGCGCAAGGCAGCCTAAGCATGCGCTTGGCGTGGATCATTATTTGCGCGCACAAGGCAGCGCGCACATTTACATTGGAATTGGCGAACACCAAACAGCGCCGACAGAACATCTGGTACACCACCGGAGAAGTGCGGGAGTCACACACACCCCCGCACAGGCCTCGCCAGCGCATTGACCTCGCAAATGAAAATGCCTTAAAGTAGTTGCAGCATGTCATCAGTTCCAAATTCGCAAGCGCCGTTTTCAACCGCGTTCTATGTTCCCGGCTTGAATTAACCGCGGCTGCGATCACTTTGCGAAAGAACTTGCACGCACTGTTTAGGGGCCACAGCTCAGCGCGCCCGGGCGCCAGGCTGCCGTAGCGATGCGCAACGATCCACAACGCCTCGCTTGGGCGGTCATGCTGGCTGCATTTGGAACTTTTTGCATCACGGTGATTGCGGTTCCGCTTGCGGTGCGCTGGACGCTCAATAACGCCGGGCGCGCGCACGCCGTAACGCTTACGCTTGCCACCGGCAGCGCCTATGCCAGCCGGCCCTCGGTTGGAATACCCGAAGCAGTCTTCGGTTCGCTTGAGAATTTGCAGTCCGGCACTGCGCTCGAAACCACCGGCGCCTCCCGCGCCACGCTTGATTTCTCCGCGCCCTTCACCAATCAAGCATTGGGGGCGGTAATTCTTTACTCTGACACCCAGCTGGTGTTGCTGCGCGCCAACACACCCCGTTTTGAGTTCAGCCCGCAGCCCCACCTGATTGACCTTTCATTGCGCCGCGGCCGGCTGCGCGCAAGCGCCGCAGCTGGCACCACGCGGGCGGTACAGCTGCTGGTCCGCACACCGCAGGCTAACATCACCCTGGACGCCGCCGGCATAGTTTCAGTTGAAGTGACGGCGGGCGAAACCAGCGTGAGTGTGCGCGGCGGGAGCGCAACCGTCACCACGCTGGCGGGCACACTGCAGCTGGCAGCCGACGAGCGCACAATTGTGCGCACGGGCGATAGCGAGCTTGTAGTGCTGCGCGGCCAGCGCAATCTTGTGCGCAATGGCAACTTCGCCGCAGCCATCACCACCGGCTGGACCACCTTCCGCAACCGCGCGGATGCTGCCGAAGCACCGGGAGATGTGCAATTGAGCGCGCAGCAGGGGCGCACCGCTGTGATGCTTGCGCGCCGCGGCATCAATTGGGCTGAAGCCGGCATCAAGCAGGATCTAAAGTACGACGTGCGCGACCTGCGCAAACTGAGTCTGCATCTGGACCTGTGGCTTTCGTTTCAGGACTTGCGCAACTGCGGCACGCTGGGCACGGAGTGCCCGCTCATGCTGCGTATCGAATATTCTGATGCAGACGGCAGGGCCATGGAATGGCTGCAGGGCTTCTATTATCTTGCGAGCACGGATGCGGGCACATCGAAGCGTTGCGTGGTCTGCAGCCCGCCCACTTCCGAGCACCAGTCAACCAGCCGCGCCACGTGGCATGCATACGACTCGCCCAACCTGCTGGAACTGTTTAAAACCGGCGGGCGCCCGCCCGTCAGCATCAACACAATATCACTGTACGCCTCAGGCCACAGCTTTGAAAGCTATGTGGCTGCGGTGGAACTACTGGCGGAGGATTGAGCGCGGGGCAGGCAGCGGGCCGGCGCTGGCTGCGCAGACCCGCTCTTCTAGATGCAGCCCTTATGGCCCTGCCATTGCTATTGTTTTTTTCACTGGCGGGTTATCAACTGCAGTTGCCCGGCCTGCACAACGACGAAGCTCAGGAAGCCGGCTTGCAAGCGTGGCAGCTTGCAGCTGGCACATCAATCGATGCTTTCCGCAATACGGGGCTCGGCGCGCGCCGCTTTCCGTTGATGGTGCAGGATTACATCGGCGCGGGCTTTGTCTATTTGGCTGCGCCGTTTGCGTGGCTGCTGGGACCGGGCACGCTCAGCGTGCGGGTGCCGGCACTGCTTGTCGGCGGCGCCACGCTGCTTGCCACCTTTGGTTGCCTTAGCTCACTGGCGGACAAGCGGACCGCGTTCGTGGGCGTTTTGCTGCTTGCCGTACAGCCCTCGTTTGTGTTTTGGAGTCGCCAAGGCGTCCTGATCGCGTCCTTGACGGTTTTGTTCACGCCGCTGGTGTTGTGGACCGCCAGCCGCTACGGCCGAACCGGCGGATGGCAGCGCGCTGCATTGCTGGGCCTCGCCGCCGGCCTCGGCATTTACGCCAAGCTGCTGTTTGTCTGGGTGCTGCTTGGAATGTTGTGCGCGGTGCTGCTCCTCAACGCAGCGCAGTTATTCAAGCCGGCGCGCAGCTTGTGGCCACACCCGCCGCACTGGCAGCAAGCTGCCGCAATGCTGGCCGGATTCGCCGCCGGCTGCGCACCGCTGCTGCTCTATAACTTGTTGAGCGGCGGCACACTTCTGTCATTGCAAACCAACACAGCCGTCTCTTTTTACGGTGTAGACAACAGCGCTCTGGCAGCAAACCTGGCCACCCGCCTTGAGCAGTTGCGCGCAGTGGTTGCCGGGCGTGATCACCTCTGGTACCTCGGTGGAACACTTACCAATCCATTGTGGGATGTGGCTCTCTTTTTGAGTGCACTGCTGATCAGCCTGCAACCGCAGCGCGGCCCGCGCGCCCTAGTGCTCGTCTTGCTCTTTGGACTTATTGCCACAGTGTTTACGGTGTCCGGACTTTTCCCGCACCATCTCGCACTCTTCGCGCCAATTTGGGTTTCGATTGTGGCGCTGGGATTGGGGCGCCTGTTGTGGCGGCGCGACGGATTAAGTGTTGTCGCTGCCTTGATTCTCGTGCCGCTGTTT
Source organism: Anaerolineales bacterium (assembly GCA_947503585.1). Taxonomy (GTDB): domain Bacteria; phylum Chloroflexota; class Anaerolineae; order Anaerolineales; family UBA11657; genus BD1. The sequence goes on from CANNEJ010000018.1 coordinate 5,851, forward strand.
TTGCGCGACGTGCAGATGGATATCGGCTACCACCGCCTGCTAACAAAGAGCGGCGGCCGCGGCGCACACAGTGATGCCATTGAGCGCCTCGCAACCGTGCTAACCACCCTCAACCCGCCGTCCGTGGCCGCGCTGGACTGGGGCTTCGCACCGCAGATCCGCCTGCTCACTGCAGGCCGCATTCAACCGCAAGAAATATTCGGCTACGAGTGGAACTCGAGTGCGGAGTTTGAACAGCGCCTGCGGCCCCTGCTTGCCGCGCCCGGCACGCTGTTTGTCTTTCACGTGAACGATGTGGTTTTCGACCGGCGTCCGGCGTTTGAAGCGATCGCCAAATCTCTGGACTATGGCTGGAGCCGCGTGGAGCTGATTCGCCGCCGTGACGGCCGTCCAATCTACGAAATCCTGCAAGTGCAGATTTCAAAATGAAGCACCGGCCATATCGCTTTATGTCTAGCCCGCCATCAACGCCGCGGGCTGACCTATAATAGATACTAATCTATTCGCCCTGCTGCGCCGATAATCTGGGGCAGTCGCGTTAGCGCTCATGGCCAAATCCTAATATCACATGAAGCCCGCCAAGATTCTGATTGTAGAGAGCAATTCATTTACCCTCGCTGAAACCCAGCGGGTGCTTTCCAGTAATTACACAGTTCAAACAGCCATGAACGTGCCGGACGGCCTGCGCCTTCTGCAGCAGTCGGGCCCGTTCCAAATTGTCATCAGTGAGCTGCAACTTGGCGACGCAAGCGGCGTTAGCTTCCTGCGCGATGTAATGAACGCAAGCCCCGCCTCGATCCGCATTGCGCTCACCGCAGCGACAACTGTTGCCCCGCTAATCAGCGCAGTGAATGATGCGGCTGTCTTTCAGATACTCACCAAACCCTGCCCGCCTGAAAAACTGCGCCAGGCCGTTGAGGGCGCCCTGCGGCGCCACGGCGAGGCCGTGCTTGAGCGCGAGCTGGTGGACCGCACTCTTGCAGGCGCGATTACAGTGCTAAGCGAGGTGCTGTCTGCGGTGGATCCGATGTCGTTCGGGCGCAGCATGGCTCTGCGCCAAAATGTACGCAACCTCGCCAAGGAGCTTGAACTGCGCAGCAGCTGGGAGCTCGAGGTGGCAGCAATGCTGTGCAATGTGGGCTTGATCACCATCCCCGCAAGCTTGATAACAAAATGGAACAGCAAGGTACATTTGACAGCCGTTGAAGCAGAAATTGTGCAGCGCTTTCCCGCCAGCGGCCGCACGCTAATTGCAAAAATTCCGCGCCTCGAAAAAGTTGCCGACATCGTGCACTACCAAAACAAAAACTATGACGGCACCGGGTTCCCCGCTGACGCGGTGCAGGGCGAACAGATCCCCTATGGGGCACGGGTCCTGAAGGTGTTGATTGACCTGGCGGAAATCGAGCTGCGCGGCATTGGCCGCCCGGAAGCACTGACCGCCATGAACAACGGCCAATCGCGCTACGACCCAAAGATTTTGCAGGTAGCGATGCGCTTCTTTGGATATGCGCCCGGCAATGGGAACGCCGTCCGCCGGCCAGTTGCCATACCGGTACTCGCCAAGGAATTGCGCACAGGATATGTACTGGCATCCAACGTGGAAACATCCGACGGCAAGATGCTGATGGCCACCGGTTTCACAATTACCGAAACACTGTTGGCACGCATTAATAACTTCGGCGCGCTGAGCGGACTCCGCGAGCCGATCCTGGTTGAGAAACCCGCCTAGCGCATCCGCCGCGTTTAGAAACCGCGCTTGCCCACAAGCGCCGGCACGGCAGTGGCGCGGCCATCCTCTGCGCGCCACACCTCATGCGGGAAGTTTGCCGACGCAGACGCCACAAATGCAAATGCGGCCCCGACGCCCGGCGCAACACGCAAGCGCCGGTAGAACTCAACATACTGCGTGCCTTTGGTTTGCGCGTCCACGGTAGGCGATGTGTTTGAGAATTCCGTGACAAACAGCAGCTTGTCTGGAAAGCGGCGGCGGTAGTCCTCATAGCCCAGCCCGCCAGACGGCTGCCGCAGGCCGGCTTCATCCTGCCAGTAACAGTGGCAGCCAACCCAGTCCGCTGCGCGCGCTGCCTCATCTGACTGGTCCAGAAAAAGCGCAAGCTCGAGGCGCTGCCCCGGAATGGTGTGCCCGGGTGAAAGCCCCGGGTAACCGAACTTCGCTGCCGGGTAAAGCATGCGCAGGCGCCGGATCACATCGATGAACCAGGCGGCAAATTGCCGGCCATCCTGCCACGTGTAGCCCCAGCCTTCTATCTGCAGGTTCGGCTCGTTGTGCACCTCAAAGTAGCGCACACCACGCTCGTAAAACGGCTTGAGCTCGTATTCCATCCACGAACAAAAGTCCGCTGGCGTCACAATCCGATTGTTGAAACCCGCAAACATGCGCACCATAAAAAATGCGTCCGGCCGCAAAGCCCGCACCTGATCCACATCTGCAGGCTGGGCACTGGAAAGGAACTTGACTGCTTCAATGCGGGCGGCCTTGATCACCTCGAGGTCCGGCGGCTGCACCGGCCCGTCCGCACGGCTGTGCAATCCCACCAGGCAGCGGTTCAGCGGCCAGTCAAACTTGGCGGCCTGCGCCGGCTTGGTGGCACCGGCAACCGGCGCAACCAAAAACGGCGCGGGATCAATGATGTCATTTGGGTATGCGGTCAGGCCCGCAGCGGTGGCACCGGCTTTTTTAAGCGTCAGATGCAGGTGTGAGCCCGATGAATTGCCGGTGGAGTCACCCAAGCCAATGCGTTCGCCCGCCACCACCACCTGCCCGACTGTAACCAGCGCCTGGGTCAAATGGGCGTAGATTGTCTGATACCCATCGCGGTGATTGATGCGCACGTGAATGCCGTACGCATGGTTGCCGGAGCCGTCATTCACCCGCGAAATCGTGCCGTCCGCGCATGCATAAATGTTGGCGTTCATGGGCGCGCGAATATCTATGCCCTCATGGCCGGGCAGCCCGAAGCGGCGGTAAATGACCTCATTAACGCCGAACGGCTGCGTTACCACATTGTAATCAGTAGGCCACACCAGACGCAGCGGTGCATCCGCTGCGCCCAGCCGGTCGCCGCTCGCAATGCGCGCCGCCAGCAGTGGCGCCAGTGCCGCCGGGCTGGCAGCCGCCAACATATCCAGCTTGGCCAGCGGATATTTTTCTGACAGGTATTTGCCGGTGTCACGCTCCGCATCAGAGCCCACAACATATGTGATTAACTGACCCGGATAATTAAACCGGCCCGCCGAGTCAACATCCGGTGTGACGTTAAGTTGGAACTTTAGAACGTACGCGCGGCTGGCAGCCACCCACTGGTAGTAGTCCGCCTTAGGCAGCAAAATAATATGGTTGTCAGGCATTTTGAATCCCGTTTCTAAAAATGGCGGCGGCCGCAACAGCCGGGCAGCGTTCGGGGCTTGCAGCGGCAAGCCGTACGCAGCCCGCTAACTGAATCCTACACCACGCTCCTTGAGCGACACAAAGCGCTGGTGCCCAATGACGATGTGGTCAAGCACCGGTATATCGAGCAGCTTGCCAGCATCCACCATCAAGCGCGTGACAGCCACATCCTCCGGCGAAGGCGTTGGGTCGCCGCTGGGATGATTATGCGCGACAATAATGTTGGCAGCATTGTTGCGCACTGCAAAACGAAACAGCTCTCCGATGCGGATCATGGATGCGTTTAGTGAGCCGGTATAGACATCCGTGATTTCAATCAACTGGTTGCGCGTGTCCAGCAGCAGCACCAGCACGTGCTCCTGCTCCTGCCCATCGAGGCGCGGTGCCAGCAGGCGCCATGCATCTTCCGCGGAGCTTACCCGCGGGCGCTCACCGCGCTGCGCGCCAGCAACACGCTGGCCCAGCTCCACCGCTGCGCTCAATTGTGCGGCTTTGGCTTTGCCGATGCCACGGATGGCCGCTACAGAACGCGGATCCAAATTCATGAGTCCCACAAGCCCTTTCAATTCCACAAGTACGCGCTGTCCAAGTTGGAGCGCACTTTCACCGCGCACGCCCACCCGCAGCAGTATTGCAAGCAGTTCCGCCGTGGAAAGCTTGGCAGCCCCCAACTGCCACAACCGCTCGCGCGGCCGTTCCTGCGCGCTCAGGTCTGTCATGCGCAGGGCGGCGGGCGCCACATCTGCGGTCGGTTGCACTGTCACTGCTCGCGACATCAAGCCTCCTGCAAAACTCAGTGCTTGCGCTGCTATAATGCGCGCAGCCCCCTGATTTTTGCGCTAATGATTCAGCTGGATCCTGTTTCGCTTCAAAACTATGCCATCGCCGGCGTAGCCCTGATTGGCGCCTTCCTGGCGGCTCTTTGGGCAGCGCTGGTTGTCTGGACCTTTCGGGACATGCGCGCTCGCTCGCGCGATTTTTTTGCGCAGCTGCTGGCTGCAATTGTAGTGCTGGTGCTAAACATCCCCGGATTCATAGTGTACCTGATTCTCCGGCCGCGGGAGACGGTGGCCGAGGGCTATGCGCGCTCGCTCGAAGAAGAAGCCCTGCTGCAGAGCATCGAGGAGCGGCCGTTTTGTCCCGGATGCAACCGCCTGACGCGCCCGGCGTGGCTGGTATGCCCGCACTGCCAAACTTTGTTGCGCAAGACTTGCAGCCAGTGCAAGCAGCCGCTGGAACTGAACTGGAACATTTGCCCGCTGTGCTCTGCGCCCGCACCGGGCCGCGAAGCACGCGCCGCAATCGATAGCGGCTAGCGGCCCGCGCTAAAACTTACGGCGTTTCTGCGCGGCATATAACAGGCGCCTGTACTTCACCACTCACCACCGAACTCGCCCTAGCCTCCTGCGCAACTGTGCGCAGCCGCTGCCGTGCTAGCGCCGCAGCGCACCCCAGCCCGCATACACAGCGGCAGAACCCAGCTCCTCCTCAATTCGCAGTAACTGATTGTATTTAGCAACCCGATCCGAGCGGGCAGGTGCGCCGGTTTTTATCTGGCCCATGCTAAGCGCAACCGCCAGGTCCGCGATGGTGGCATCTTCTGTCTCGCCAGAGCGGTGGCTTGTAACCGCCGCCCAGCCCGCGCGCTGGCACAACTCCACCGCTGCCACAGTTTCAGTCAGCGAACCTATCTGGTTGAGTTTCACAAGCAGTGCATTCGCAGCGCGCTCATCAATTGCGCGGCGCACGCGCTGGGTGTTGGTCACCAGTAAATCATCGCCCACCAGTTGCACGCGGTTGCCCAGCGCACTCGTAAGCTGTTGCCAGCCCGCCCAGTCGTTCTCATCCAGCCCATCCTCGATCGACACAATTGGATAGCGCGCAACCCAGTCCGCCCAAAATGCCACCATCTCGTCGGTGGTCAGCTGGCGCTTTTCAATGCGCAAGTGATATTTGCCGGTCTGCTCGTCATACAGTTCGCTTGCAGCCGCATCGATGGCGAGGCCCACTTGTTCACCCGGCTTGTAGCCAGCCTGCTCAATCGCGGTCAAAATCACCTCAAGCGCAGCCGAGTTGGTGGCCAGCACCGGCGCGTAGCCGCCCTCATCACCCACCAGCGTACTTAGCCCGCGCTGCTTGAGCACGGCTTTCAGCGCCTGGTAAATTTCGGACACCCAGCGCAACCCCTCGGCAAAGGTCGGCGCGCCCAGTGGCATAACCATAAACTCCTGCATGTCTGTGCTTTGCCAGCCAGTGTGCGCACCGCCATTCAGGATGTTCGCCATCGGTGTTGGCAGCAAATGCACTTGCGGTCCGCCAATGTATCGGAACAGCGCCGAGCCGCTCGAACTTGCCGCTGCCT
>CANNEJ010000019.1 GCA_947503585.1 Anaerolineales bacterium
GGCCGCATGGTGCGCTATCACCACTACGCCATCGGGGACATCACGCTTGCAGATGCTCTGGCCCAAACTCCAAAGCTAGTTGACCCCAAATCCGAGATGGTGCAGATGGCCCGCGGAGTGGGGATTTCGTTTGGCGACGGTTAATGAAAACCGGTTTAAAACAACAAGCCGCCCACATGGACGGCCTGTTGTTTGCCGGGACACTTACCCTGTCGAAGACAGGAGGCATGTCCCGGCAAAGAGTCGCGAACGACTACAGTCACTACTCATAGACATCACCTCCTTAATATTAGGATAGCGGGGCGTAAGCCCAATTAATGTTCGAAGTATAGCTGCTAATCAGCGGAAGTCAAATAAGTGTACAACCGGATCCGCGCGGCGCTGCGCCTTGCCAGTAAACAGCGCCCAAATTATTTGCCAGTTTTTTCAACTGCCAGCAATCGCCAGCCGCCAACCAGGCTATGCAAACCGTAAAGTCCTCGGCACCACTTGGCGCCCGCTGGTGGAGGCATACCCTGCTGGCTGCCTGTTTTTGCACTGCGTGCAGCCCATCTGTACCAGCCATAGTCGCCACTTCCACTCCTCCGCCCGTGAGTGCTGCGCCCAGCATGCCAACCGCGGCACCTACAATACAACCCACAGTTGTGCCCGCAATTGCCTGCAGCGACGATGTCGAATTTGTCGGTGACTTAACCGTGCCGGACTTTAGCAAAGTCGCGCCGGGCGCAGTGCTAAGCAAACAGTGGCAGGTACGCAACTCAGGCACTTGCGCATGGGGACCGCAACACCGGGTTATCTTTGTGGATGGGAATGCGCTGGGAGCACGCTTGGAGCATGCACTTTACCCGGCACTGCCCGGCACCCTCGCAGTTGTAAACATACCGATGGTAGCGCCCGCCGCTGCGGGCGACTATGAAGGCTATTGGCGCTTGAGCGATGCAAATGGCGAGCCGTTTGGCAGCCGGCTCTACATAAAAATAACTGTCACCACCCCAAACCCCTAATCCGGGCCGCCCGCCTCGCGCTCAAGCCAAATGGTTACCGGGCCGTCGTTCACCAACGCCACCTGCATCTGCGCGCCAAACTGGCCGTGCTGCACAGCCACGCCCGCAGCCAGCAAGCCGGCAGCAAAGCGCTGCACCAGCGGCTCCGCCAGTTCTGGAGGCGCAGCCGGCAAAAAGCTGGGTCGCCGCCCTTTGCGCGTGTCCGCATATAAAGTGAACTGGGAAATCACGAGCGCACTACCACCCACATCCTGGATCGAGAGATTGGTCTTGCCAACGTTGTCCTCGAAAATACGCAAGCCGGCCACCCGATCCGCAAGCCAGTCCGCCACCGCGACGGTGTCACCGTGCCCCACACCCACCAGCAGCAGCAACCCCTGCGCAATGCGCCCCACCTCAACGCCGGCCACGCTCACGCTGGCATGCGTCACCCGCTGAATCAACACGCGCACGGCGCTACAGCAAACTTTCCAACAGGCATAGCTGGCACGCGTGCCTCAGGGCAACCCGATCGCAGCGCGCACCTCGTCCATCGTTTTTGCAGCGAGCGCCCGGGCGCGCTGCGCGCCATCACGCAGAATATCCCAAACATCGTCCGGCCGCGCCGCGAAAGCCGCGCGCCGCTCGCGCAGCTCAGCCAGCCCGCTATTCATGTTCTCCGCCAGCTTCAGTTTGCACTCCACACAGCCAATCGCTGCACTGCGGCAGCCGGTACCAACCTCCTGCACCGCAGCCGGCGTCGAGAATGTCTTGTGCAGCGCGAAGACGTTGCAAACATCCGGGTTGCCAGGGTCAGTGCGCCGCACCCGGGCCGGATCGGTCACCATGCTCCGCACCACGTTCACAGTTTCCGCCGCGGTCAGCGCCAGCTCAATCTGGTTGTTCTCACTTTTGGACATCTTGCGCTGGCCGTCCGTTCCCAGTACCTTCGGGTACTCGGTGTTCTTCATCTGCGGCTCAACCAGCACGCTGGCGCCGGTGCGATGATTAAATGTGCGCACCACCTCCCGGCAGAACTCAATGTGCGATTCCTGGTCAATTCCGACTGGCACCAGATTAGTCTTGTAGAGCACAATGTCGGCCGTCATTAAAACCGGGTAGCCCACCAGGCCATAATTTACGTTGTGCGGCTGCAGGCGCACCTTGTCTTTAAAGTGCGGCAGATCCGTAAGCTTGCCGAGCGGGGTAAACATACTCAGGATTGTGTGCAGTTCCGCATGCTGCGGCACGTGGCTTTGCACGAACATAATCGAGTCCGCCGGGCGGATGCCGGCTGCCAGCCAGTCGAGCGCCATCTCTGCCGTATGCGCCCGCAGCAGGTGCAAGTCTTCAAGCGTGGTCATGGCATGCAGATCCACAATGCAATACACGCAATCATGGTCAGCCTGCAGCGCCACATAATTCTTGATGGCGCCCAGATAGTTGCCCAGATGCTGGCGCCCGGTTGGGCGCGCACCCGAAAACACACGCGGCCTTTTTGTCATACTTATCCCCGGATTGTTTGAACCAGCGCGGTACGCAGCGGCCAGCCCGGCACCAGAGTGCCCGGCGGCATGGCGCGCCTAATGTCGCAATTTCCCGCGCAGCAGCTCCAGTACTTCGCCCGCCTCCGCGTGCCGGCCGGTAGCCAGCTTGGAGTACACCAGCGCGCCGTCCAAAGTGACCTCGTATACGCCGCCGGTTGTGGGCAGCAAGCGCACGGCTTCCAGCTGCGCTTCAAACTCCGCCAAAATCTCGACCACCAGACCGGTGGCCCGTTTTGTAAAGCTTCAAGAGGTACAGTAACTTATTTCAATGATATGCTTCATACGAACTCCGTGCCGCAGTATAACAGTAAACTGCGCCGTAAAAACACGGCGATTGTGCTAACATTAACGCGCTGCTTTGGAACCACTGAATATTCGCAACGCCAATGAGTGAATACAAGATATTGCTGGCGGCCGAGAGCGAAGGCGTGCTTACCGTCACACTGAACCGGCCCGACCGCCTTAACGCCCTTACGGACGAGCTCATGACCGCCCTGCTCGGTGCCTTCAAATCGGCCGCGCGCAGCGCTTCGGTGCGCTGTGTTGTGCTCACAGGCGCGGGCAGCGGGTTTTGCGCCGGACAGGACCTCACTGCGACCCCGCCCAACGGCCCTATTTCACTGCGCGACCATATGCGCGCAGCCCACATTCCACTCTTGCTCGCGATGGAAGCGCTTGAAAAGCCGGTGGTGGCCGCCATCAACGGCGCCTGTGTTGGCGCGGGCCTGGCCCTTGCGCTTAGTTGCGATTTACGCCTCGCCGCGCAAACCGCCAGCTTTCGCGCCGGCTTCATTGGCATTGGCCTGGCGCCGGACTGCGGCGCCAGCTACTGGCTGCCGCGCTTAATCGGACCCGCTCACGCAGCGGAAATGTTGTTCACCAATGACCGCATGGATGCACTGACCGCCGAACGCCTGGGCCTGGTGAGCCAGGTGCTGCCGGCTGCGGAACTGGCAACAGCGGCCCACACGCTGGCTGTGCGCCTGGCGAACGGCCCGGCGCTTGCACTGGGGCTTACCAAGCGCGCGCTAAAGCATGCGCAGCAGACTTCATTTGCGGACACCCTGGAGTACGAAGCGCACTTGCAAGATGCTGCCGGTCGCAGCCCGGACTTTGCTGAAGGCGTCAGTGCATTCCTCCAAAAACGCAAACCCAAATTCATAGGCGCCTGATTGCACCCGCTGCCCCTACCAGCGTGGCCCAAAGCCTGCACCCGCACTGCCGCCCGATGCGCGCGCGTCAAATCGCGCTGCGCTGCGCATGCGGCCCGCCCTCAATCCGGCTGCTCCCTCCCGCATGACTGAATCGCTCGAAGTTGGTTTTCTGAGCTGGCGCGATGGTGCCTTTGAGTCGGCACAACCGCCCAACTTTCTCGTAGCCCAAGCACCCAAGCGCGCAGCCCGCGGCCGCAACCGCGATCTACTTACCGTTCGCCTGGACCTGGGCACGGCCAGCGGGAAGGCGGGGCCAGATCCCGCGCCATACCTGACGGTTGCGCATGACCAGTACTTTGGTACGAGTGGCTCCGTCACGGCTGCAGCGCGCACCGCAGTTGAAGCCGTAAATGTGGAGCTGATCCGGCTGCTGGGTGAGGATGCGGCCGCCGCACTCAGCGGCAGCATCACCTGCAGTGTGCTGCGCGACGATGAGTTCTACATCATCCAATCCGGCGCCGGGCAGAGCTTTGTGATGCATCGTGACAATGTAGAACGGTTCCCCGAGCCTGGCCGCAGCCTGCAGCCCTTGGGCCTGGCCAGCGGTGCGGAGCTGCACTACTTTCACACCAAGCTTGCTGCGGGCGATTTGGTGCTGCTCTGCCGCGCAGCGCCCACTGGCTGGCGCCTGCCAATCCTGCGCGCCATGGCCGGCGAAGAAATAAACAGCATCGTGGCACGGCTGAATGATCTTGCGCGCGAAAACACCACGGCGCTTGTGGGTTGTTACGCCGGTGCCGACCAGTTTGGGCACCTGACAGATGCGATTGAATTGCTGCAGACAGCGCCCGAAGCATTGTTACCCGCCGTAACTCCTCCAAGCGCAGCACCGCGTCCAATTACGGGAGCGCAAACAGCACCGCCCGCTGGCGAAACACTTGCGGAGTTACTGGACCGCATGCGCAGCCGGCAGCCCGTCACGGACGGTGACCCGCTGCCCACCGCTCTGTTAAACGTGCTGGGCGACGGGGTGCCCGCAGCCACCCAGGCCGATGCGCACGCCCGCGACGAGGCCGATGCCGACGAAGCCGAGTACGGTCCCGCCACACCCGCCGGCCCGGATCCACTACCGCAATGGGCCGAAGCAGAAGAAACTGCGTCACTCCACGACGCTGGCGCACCGACCGTCCAAGAGTACAAGCGGGACTACGATGGCGCAGACGAGCTAGAAGAAGATGATGACGACCTGCCCGCCCAACGCCCGCGAGTGGCCGAGTATGTTTCTGCCGGGCTGCGCGCTGCCACGCAATGGTTTGCACACCTGCCGCTGGCCGCAGCGCGCGACAGCTTCGACCGCGGCCTGAAATCGCTCGGAACATCCGTGGGTGGCGCCAGCCGCCGCCTGGCCGGCCACATGCTGCCCGAACACGATAGCGACCCGGAGTTCAGCGTCAGCCAATCAACACTGGCAGCCATTGCCATTGCCACTCCGGCGCTGATTGTGATGCTGACCACCACCATTTACATTCAACTGGGCATCACGCGCCAGTTTCGCACCTACATGGATGGGGCGCAGTTTGCTGCAGCCCAGGCGCGAACTGCCTCCGATGCTTTTGCGGCAGCGCCATCCTGGAAGACGGCGCTGGAGCAGCTGGATCAGGCTGATCTGCTGCGCCCCACCGACGCCGAGGCGGCCCAACTACGCACAGAAGCGCGCGCCAAGCTGGACCAGCTGAGCAAAGTGGCGCGCCTGCCCGTAAGCGACATTACGCCGCGCGGTTTTCCAGAGCAGGGGCGCATCACGCATCTACTGGCACTGGGCTCGCCGCTTTACGCATTGGAAGCGCAGGCTAACAGTATCTATCGCGCCGTGCAAACCGCTGGCGGTTACCAGCTCGATGAGGGCTTCAAGTGCAGCGCCGGCAGCATCAATGACGTGGCCGTAACCACGCTGGTGGATATGGCACTCTTTGAAACCCCGAACTTCCTCAACAAAGAAGCGATTGCCGCACTCGACCCCACTGGCAAACTGCTAATCTGCCCCGGGGACAATACGCCCGCACATATATTGCCGCTTGCACCGCCGGATGTAGGCTGGACCGCGCCAACCGCATTCGCATTGTTTTCCAACCGGCTCTACATCCTGGATGCAATCGGCGGGCAAATTTGGATCTATAACGATGTCAGCCAAATGGGCGCCTCTGACGCTGCCGAAGATTCCGCAAAGCAGCCGCCGCTCCCGCTTTTTGGCACGCAGCCAATCGCCCTGCAAGACGTTGTGGACTTCACCCTTGCGCAGGGCGATATCTTCCTGCTGCACCGCGACGGGCGCCTGACACACTGCATCCGGCAAACTGCATCAAACGATCCAATTTGTACACAAGCGCGCTTTCAAGACGACCGGCCCGGCCATGCATCCGGCGCGCAGCTCACGGATCTGCTCACTCCGGCAGCCATTTTATTTTTCCCGCCGCCCGAAGCTGCGTTTTACTTTGTGGATACCGGCATTGCGGGCGCCATCCAGGCCAGCCCAAGTCTCACCGTGCAGCGCGAGATCCGGCCGCAGCTCGAGCCCAACCAGAACCTGACCGCCTTCGGCCTTGGTGCGGGCCGCCAGCTGCTATTTGCCGCCGGCCCGCGCATCTTTGCCGGCGAACGCCCATGACCGCAGCCGGCGGGCGTGGCAAATATGTCATCGGGCTCACCGGCAACATTGCCACTGGAAAAAGTGCAGTACTCAATATGCTGCGCGCGCGCGGTGCACTGGGCATTGACGCAGACGCAGTAGTGCACACCGCACTTGCAGCCGGCGGGCCGGCTGCTGCCGCCGTGCAAGCTGCATTCGGTGCCGAGTTCCTCAAACCGGACGGCAGCGTTGACCGCACAAAACTGGGCGATGTTGTCTTCGCAGATGCCGCTCGCCTGCAGCAGCTGGAAGCCATCGTGCTCCCCCTTGTCCGCCATGAAGTTGAGCTGCAGATTGCAGCCGCCACTGAACCGGTTGTGGTGATTGAAGCCATCAAACTGCTGGAGAGCCCGCTGGCTGCGCAGTGCAGCGCCATTTGGGTGGTTACCAGCAGCCCGGCGGACCAACGGGCGCGCTTGCAGGCCAGCCGACCGCTTAGCGCCGCCCAGGCAGAAACGCGCATGTTAGCGCAGTCCCCGCAATCCCAAAAGGTTGCGCAAGCAAATGTGGTGTTCAACAACGACGGCACATTAGCCGCGCTCGAGGCACAGGTGCAAGCCGCATGGAGTAAAATTCCGGCGCTGGCACCGGCTGGCAGAAGCTCCGGCTGAACCCGGCGCTAAAATCACAGGAGACAAACAACATGGCAGCCATCATCACTTGGGCAAAAGACAATCCGCGCCTTTCCGCATGGCTGGCGCTGGGGCTGGGCATGGTGGCCATCATCTCCTACGAGGCGCGCGATGTGGGCTTGCTGCCGGGCCAATGGGCCGCGCTGATCATCGCCACCGTTGCTGTGGCCGGCCTGTGCATCTGGATCATCAGCTGGGAAGATGACGACGAAGACGAGCCGGAGCTGGAAAACACCACCGCCAGTAAAAAGGCTTAGCACCGCCGCCCGCAGAGCGGCCACCCCAAACAAAACAGGCGGAGCAACCTTGCTCCGCCTGTATCTTTTAACCGACCCGGCACCGCTGCTAGGGTGTCGGCGTCTGAGTAAATTCCGGCGTAAGCGTTATATTAGACACGCCACCACGCGCAATGATAATTGTCTGCCCTTCTGTGAGCGCATTAGGGTTTGCGAGTTGATTGACCTGCATTAGCTCGTCCATCGTTACCTTGTTCTGTAAGGCAATGCTGGCCAGGCTGTCCCCGGCTTGCACTACGTAGGTGAAAGGCACAAAGGTTGGGAAAGGCGAGGGCACCGCTGTCAAACCAAGTTCTGCTTCCCAATGAAACAAAGTTTTGGGCTCGCCATAAAAGTATGTCTCGATAATGCGCCTGAAGACAGGCGCCGCCCACTCTGACCCTTCCCCCTTGTTTTCAAGCACTACCACCGCAGCAATGTCCGGTTTTCCAGCCTGCTTGGCATCCGAGTAACCGGCAAACCAGGCGTGCGGCCGGCGCGGCCGGTCCTCAGCGGTTCCGGTCTTGCCGTAAATCGGAATCCGTAAACCCTTGAAGCGGAAAGTTGCAGTGCCGCTTGGCTCATTCACAACCTCCCACATGCCCTGCCGCACAGTCGCCAGCGTCTCTGCGGAAATGGGCAGTGCGCCCACCGGCTGTGGTTCAAATTTGTAAGTCGGTTCCGCGCCGGGCGCAGCCATTTGTAGTACCAGCTGCGGCCGCAACAACTGGCCACCGTTTGCGAGCGCGCCGTAGGCCATCACAAGTTGCAGCGGAGTCACCGTCAGGTCGCCCTGCCCAATGGCCATATTTACACTGTCACCAATCGTCCAATCCGTATTGGTCTGCGCCGCCCAGTCCGCGCTGGGCACCACGCCACCCACTTCTTCATTTGCAGCTTGGCTAAGCCCCACAATCCCGGTTGCGGGCCCAAAGCCAAAACTGCGCGCCATATCCGGCAGGTAGTAATCCGCCCACCGGTGCAGGCTGTAGCCCATATGATAGAACCACGGATTGCAAGAGCGCCGCAGCGCACCCACCATGTTAAGCGTGCCGCTCTCCGGAACTTGCTTCTCGTAAGTCCAGTCGTATTTCACAAAATCCACGCCCAACTCCGTCCACTCATAGCCGCAGTAGTAGGTCTGATCCTTCACAAACAACTTGGACTCGAGTGCCGCCGCCAGCGTGACTACCTTGAAGGCAGAACCCGGCGGGTACTGGCCCTGCGTTACACGGTTGATGAGCGGCCGCAGCGCATCATTGAGCGTCAGCGACAACTGTGAGATGTTGTAGTTGGAAGGGTCAAACAAGTTCGGGTCGAAAGCCGGCGACGAAGCCATGGCCAGCACTTCCCCGGTGGTGTAGTTGACGACGACGGCGGCACCCGTCATGCCCTGCAGCGCAGCCTGCACCTCGCGCTGCAGCTTGCGGTCCAGCGTTGTGGTGATGGCTTGTGCCGGGCCAGCGCGCTTCTCGGCCAACTTGGTGTTCAACGCACCGCTGGGTGCGCGAACCCATAGCGTGCCCCCGCGCTCGCCCGCCAGCTGCTTTTCGCCCGATTTCTCCAGCCCTTGCGCACCCACAAAAGCATCCGGCGCGTAGCCCTCAGCCAGATACGCCGCCACCTGCTCTGCCGGAATGGGCGCAACATAACCCACCGCATGCGGCGCCCCGCCGGCACCGCCCATGTAATAGCGCGTCTGATACTGGTTCAGCCGCAAGCCGGCAATATTGTTTAGCACGCCAAAGCGGCTGCTGACCTCCGCGATGGATGCTTCGCCCATCGCCACATACCAGTCCGGCCCCGCATCGGCATAACGGCTGCGCAGAGCTTCCGGGTGCACGTCTAGCAAGCGCGACAACTCACCCAGCAACCGGCCCTCCTGCTCCGGGAGAATTTCACCAGGCACAACGCCGATGGCAACCGCATCTGTTTGCGCCGCAAATGCCAGTCCGCTGCGGTCGTAAATATTGCCGCGCGCCGGGGAGGCGTACTCCATCATCAGCACTCCACCGTCCTTCAGCTCCGGCAATATCAATCCGTCATCCCACAAGATGCCCCAGCGGCTGTCCGCAAACTCCAGCTTCATAGTTATCTGGCGCGACACGCTGCCCACCAGGCCGGTCTTAAGATCCACCTTGAATTGCACCTCAGCCTGCGAAGCCTGCTGCAGCGCAGCGAGCACCGTCGCCTCCACGCTCGCAATAGCCCCGCCGTCCAGTGCATCCTGGTAGCGCTGGGCAAAATCCGCCGCACTGACCAGTTCTGCAGTCTGCGGCGCCAGCAATGTATGCATGCCGGCATAGTCGCCTTTTTGCCAGGCATCCAAAAACGCAGCGGCCGTGCCTTCGGCATCGGGCGGTGGCGCGGTTGAAAACGCGGGAGGTGGCAGCGTGGCTTGCTCACTGCCCGGCTGCGCAGGCAGCACCGCGGGACCGGCCGCGCCAGCACAGGCCGCACAGACCAGCAGCCATGCCAGGCCCGGCAGCCGGCCTAGAAAAGTATGTCTTGGTGAACGGGGCAAGAGTATTGCAGGTGCGCCTGACAGGCGCGCGGAACATCCACAGTTACGGCCACACCCGCGCTGCGCAGCGCGCGCGTCAGGTGGCACAATGGCAGCCCAATCACATTCGCCAGGCAGCCACCCAAATTGGCAGCCGGCCGAAACTCAGCGTTTTGAATGGCGTAAGCGCCGGCTTTGTCCATCGGATCACCGGAAGCAATGTAAAGCTGCAGCTCGGGCTCGGTAAAGCTTCGCAGCACCACATCTGTACTGCAGTGTTCCGGCAGCGGCGCCGCGCCATTACCGCCAGCGACTACCAGCGCCGACAGCACACTATGCGGGGCACGCTGCAGGCGGCGCAGCATGTGCGCTGCGGCCTCGGCATCAGCAGGTTTACCCAGTGCCTCGCCGCGATCAACCACTACGGTGTCCGCTGCAATTACAATCGCCCCCGGATTCTGCGCCAGTGCGACGAGCGCCTTCTCGCGCGCCAGGCGCTGGGCGTAGGCCAGCGGCGGCTCGCCCGTGCGCCCACTTTCATCAATCTCAACCGGCTTTACCGCAAAGGGCAGGCCAATCAGGCGCAGCAGCTCCTGCCGGCGCGGCGACTGCGAAGCCAGCAGCAAATTCTCTTGGCCGGGCGCAGACACGTAAAAGATTTTAGCATGCCCAACGCAGACTGAATGGTAAAATGCCCGCGTGCGCGTTGACATTTTGACCTTGTTTCCCGAGGTATGTGCGGCCTACCTCAACCAAAGCATTCTCAAACGCGCGCAAGAATTCGGCGCGCTGCAGGTGGGCCTGCACAACATCCGCGATTACGCTACAGACAAGCACCGCGTCACCGACGACATGCCTTTCGGCGGCGGCGGCGGCATGGTGTTGAAGCCGGAGCCGGTCTTTGCGGCCGTCGAAAGCCTGCGCGGCGCAACCAATGCGCCCGTAATTTTATTGTGCCCGCAAGGCCGCCAGTTCACACAAACCATTGCGCACGAGCTGGCAGCGCAGCCGCACCTGCTGCTGCTCGCAGGACGCTACGAAGGCATTGACGAACGCGTGCGCGAGCATCTGGTGACGGACTTCATCTCAATTGGCGATTACGTACTCACCGGCGGCGAACTGCCGGCACTGGTTTTGTTGGACGCTGTGGCACGCCTGCTACCTGGCGTGCTGGGTGCTGCCGACGCTGCCAGCAACGACTCTTTTGGTGTCAGCGGAATGCTGGAGTACCCGCACTACACCCGCCCCGCAGACTTCCGCGGCTACACCGTGCCGGAAGTGCTGCTGTCCGGCGACCACGCCGCCATCGAGCGCTGGCGCCGCGCGCAATCCATCACGCGCACATTTCATTGGCGGCCGGACCTGCTGCTCACGGCAACCCTGAGCAAAGCCGACAAAGACACGCTGGCAGCTGCCGCCATGGCCGCTGCCGCCAGCACAGCCTGAGGCGCATTGCTGCGGCCCGCACAACTCA
>CANNEJ010000020.1 GCA_947503585.1 Anaerolineales bacterium
GGCCCGATGATTTCGAAACCGCAACTGCCACTTGCGGACATGCGCGCCACAATTACCTCGCCTACCCGAATCACTTGCTGCAAACCCGGCAAACCGGCACCGGCAAACAGCACCTCGCCAACCTTGTCAGCATTGGCGCCCAGCAGCAGAATATGGTCCATCTCCGCAGTTGTATCGCGCAGCTGCACATCATCTTGAAAAAATACATGCCGCGCCAGCCATGCCCGTACAGCACCGGATTGATCGGGGCTGGTGAGCAGCAACGCCCCATCAGAAAGGTTGAGCACGTCCACGCAATCCACGATGCGCCCCAAGTGATTCGTCAGAACAGTTTGGCGCACCGTGTTCAGCGCCATGCCGGTCATGTCATTCGTGGACATGCGGTGCAGCAGGCCCAGCCGGTCCCGCCCCTGCATCCACAACCGGCCGACAGAAGCCCGTTCGAGCAGCACGCAGCCGGTCTGCGCAGCTGTATAGAGCTCGTCAAAGTTCACTGCGGGGTGCATGTTATTTTGGAAACTCAGCTGCCTGAATGGGACTGGGGGGCACTTGTCCCAGCTACTGATCCATGTTAGGCGTGCGAAGGAAACAGCGCGTGCAGATGTTCACGTTCATGCTGCAGCACCCACTCGTCCACAAACTCAATCAGCGACTTGCCCTGCAACCACGGAAATCGTTTTGTATCTTCCAACTCGGCGGGCGTAAAGCCACGCAGTTGGCGCACCAGCTGCCGCCACACACCTTGGAAATCACCCAGCACCCGCTCAGCTGCGCGACCCCGATTTTCAATCAGCCACTGTGCGTTCAGCTTGTCTTCTTCAACCGGAGAGATATTGAGGTAGCGCGGCTTGCCACCCTGCTTTGCGCGCGCTAAGGCAAGCACAGTTTCTGCGTCCCACGCCGCCAAATGGGCTAGCTTGTCGAGCAAACTCCATTCACCAGACGCAGCTCGTAAAAGATCCGCCTCTGACACCAGCGCAAGCTGCGGCTCAATTTGCTCGCGCCACTGCTCCATTTTCGCCAGCAATTGCATTGTATTCATGCAGCCCAGTTATGAACGATTCCCAGCCGAACCAAACACGAACACCCTAATCGAGTATCAGCTTCCTTCAAACACTCAGCGCCATCACCGTCCTGCAACAGGCACACAAAGTTTGTAGTTTCGAGGCAGAACTATGTCTTAACCTGCCGGTCCAACACTACAAACAACATTGCCAGTCCACCTCCCACCGCAACCACCGCAATCAAAATCCCGACACCTGCTGCAATTGGAATAAGTGATGCAGCCAAGGCCGGATCAAGTTTTTCGAGCCATTGCGCGAAATCCGGCAGTTTAATTGCCGGCAACCAGCTGGCCGCCGGGGGAGCAGCCACTGCAACAACTACGGGCTCAACTTTGGCAGGTGGCAGTGGCGCCTGTTTGCCAAACAGAAAAGTAGTGACCGCGCCAACAGCCAACATGACTACGATTGCGGCCCACCCGCCGATTTGTGAAAGTTTGCTGGTCATAGTGTTATGTGCACCGCTAGCACAGGCCCGCCACAATCTTCTCAAGCGTGGACCGCGCCGGCCGCAGCTTTTCATCCGGCAGCAAAGCCAGCGACGTTGCCACCATGCCCTCCGAATCCTGCACCGTGTCGCGGTCAGGGTTGTAATAAATCAGGCCCGTTGTCAAAACATTCTCGGTCCGGCTGCGCTCCAGCAGCATAATCGCCGCCATGCGGTCCGTCGGGTCATGCTCGCCGGCCAACTTCTTGAGCACAAGGCTCGCGCCGTCATGCATGGTGACAGCCTTGGTTTCTCCGGGCTCATAGTCAACCGTAATCTCTTCGCGCACCGGCACAAAGCTGATGTCGTGCAGCGGGGAGTCGTGGTCACGCACCCACTCATAGCTTTTGTTTGAATCCGGATTGTTGTTGAAGGTTACGCACGGGCTAATAATATCCAAAACAGCTGTGCCCTTAAAACTGAACGCCGCCTTGAGCAGCGGGCGCACCTGCTTGGGATCGCCCGCAAATGAGCGCGCCACAAATCCGCAGCCGCTCACAATCGCCTCCATGCACAGGTCCACTGCCGGGTATTCGTTGTCGCCATAATACTTAAGCTTCTGGCCCTCGTCTGACGTGGCAGAGAACTGCCCCTTGGTCAAACCATAGACGCCGTTGTTTTCAATGACATACACCATAGGTACATTACGCCGGATGATGTGCTTGAACTGCCCAAGGCCAATCGAACCCGTGTCACCGTCACCACTCACACCGATGGCAATCAAATTGCGGTTTGCGAGCATAGCGCCACTGGCCACAGAGGGCATGCGCCCGTGCACCGCGTTCAGCCCGTGCGAACGATTCAGGAAGTACGCCGGGCTTTTGCTGGAGCAACCGATACCGCTCAGCTTGATCACGTTCTCTGGTTTGAGGCCCAGCTCAAACGCAACTTGAATAATTTGTGCCGAGATCGAATCGTGACCGCAGCCCGCACACAGCGTCGAGGGATTGCCCTTGTAGTCGCTCTTGTCCAGGCCTATCAAATTTAATTTTGAAGGCGCAACGGTGGCGGTAGCCATATTATTTTTGCTCCTGTGAATTGATCTGGCCGATGATCCATGCGGCCGTAAATGGCATTCCATCCAGCATGCATACCGGGCGCAGGCGGGCCGCCAGCTCCGGCATGTCCGACTGCAGTATTTGGCGCAGCTGGCCGTCAGCATTTATCTCCACAACATACACACGCTCATGGCTGCGCACAAAGTCCGCCACGCTTGCGGCAGACGGCAGCGCACGCATGCGCAGGTAACTGGTCTTCACGCCACTCGCGGTTAGCGTGTCCCGCGCTTCCATAATTGCGGGGTCAGTGGAGCCAAAGCCGATAATCCCAATTTTGGCGCCGGCTGTCATTTCAATCACCGGTGCGGGCAGGTGCTCTCGCGAGTGCTCGATCTTGCGGCGCAAGCGCTCGAGGTTTTCACGATATTTCTCAGGTTCCTCGGTGTAGCGCGCATCCGCATCATGTCCGCTGCCCCGCGTAAAGTAGCTGGCCCGCGGATGATTTGTACCGGGCAGCGTGCGATAGGCAATACCGTCGCCATCAATGTCCGCGTAACGCCGGAAACCCTGCTTCTCCACCTGCTCAGCAGTCAGCACCTTGCCACGATTGATGGGCTCGGTTGGATACTCAAACGGTTTAGTCATCCACTGGTTCATGCCCAAATCCAAATCACTGAGCACAAACACCGGAGTTTGATATTGTTCTGCAATATCGAGCGAGCGCCAGCCGAATTCAAAACACTCGTTGACCGACCCAGGCAGGAGGCAGATGTGCTTAGTGTCACCGTGGCTGGCGTAGTAGCAGATGAACAAGTCGCCCTGCGAAACGCGCGTTGGCATGCCGGTGCTTGGACCTACACGCTGAATATCCCAAATTACCGCCGGAATCTCTGCATAGTAACCGAAGCCAAGGAACTCCTGCATCAGGCTGATGCCCGGCCCGGATGTAGTGGTCATAGAGCGTGCACCAGCCCAGCCCGCGCCCAACACCATGCCAATCGCAGCCAGCTCATCCTCAGCCTGCACAATGGCGTAGTTGGCCTTGCCATCCGGATCCCGCCGCAAGCTACTGGCAAACGAAGACATCTCATCCGCCAGGCTTGTGGATGGAGTGATTGGATACCACGCGGTCACGGTCATGCCACCGTACACACTGCCCAGCCCGCCGGCTGCGTTGCCATCCACCAACATGTAGCCGGCCGTGGCGTTCATGCGCTCTACCCGGTACTGGTCCCGCTTCGTAATGTTGGCAGCGGCCCATTCGTATGCTGCTTTGATGGTGGGCAGGTTTGCATTCACAAGTTTGGTGCGGCCGCCAAATTGCCAGTCCAGTGCTGCCTCCAGCGCACTCATCTCAATTTTCAGCACCTGCGCCAGCACGCCCACATAAACCATATTACCGATGTAAGTGCGCAAATGGCGCGGCACCTCTGGCACGGAGGTAAGCTGCTTCACAGGCATGGGGTAGTAGGTCACATCCTGCCGGCTCAAGTCAATCTTCAAGTCATCCGGATAAAAACAAACCCCGCCCGACTCCAAGCCCGCCAGATCTTTTACCGCTGTCTCCGGATTCATCAACACCACCACCGGCGCACTTGGCTGGCGTGCAACATAACCAGCACGGCTGCACCGGATGGTGTACCAAGTAGGCAGCCCTTGAATATTTGAGGGGAACAAATTCTTGCCGCTGACCGGAATTCCCATCCGGAACAATGCGCGCACCAGCACCATATTGGAAGTCTGGCTGCCCGATCCGTTGGCAGAAGCAATTTGCAAGGAGAAGTCATTTACAACTTCGCCGAGGTTTCCACCGGCAAGAATGTCAGCCACCTTAGATTGAGTCACGCTCATGGTTTCAGCTCCAGTACCGAAAATTATTTACAACCGCGGCTACCAGCCGGCGCACAACAAGGACTGCATTGGTGTACCCAACGATGCAATAGCATTATGGCAGCCGGTCAAACCCGGTCGCGCAGTAACTGCGCGTGCTCCACCAGCAGCGCAAGTCCGGCGTCCAACTGATCCGCACAAATACATTCAACGATGCGCGCATGGAAATCCCAGACGCGCTCCAGATAGTTGTAGTCGGAGAACACATTCAACTCCACCGCCTCATATGCTTCCCAATAAGCTTCTAAGAGGCCAATCACAAAGGGGTTCTCCAGCCGCCGAAACATTCCAACGTGCAGCTGGCGATGCTCCTGATGCGGAATGCGCACGGGATGGCCCTGTAGTTTCTGTTGGGCTTCCGCCACCAAAGAGCGCAGTTCTTCCTTGTCGGCGGAGCTTAGTAGCGCAACTGCTTCCTTGAAAAAACCCGCCTCAGTGTGATTACGCAATTCGCCATAAGCCTTAAACAAACTGGCGTTCACCGCCAGCCCAAACAGCAGGCTCTGCCTGATTGCTGGCAGGAAGTTGTACTCAACACTTTTGATTCCGGAGCGCGGGCGCACTTCCACGAGGCCGAGCTGGCGCGCAACTTCGAGCTGCTCGCGCAGTTTGGTTACGCTCAAGCCCAATTCCCGGCCCAGCACATCTAACGGCGGAACTCGGTCGCCCGGAGTTGCAGCGTTCAAGGAGATAAATCTTAGAAGATCTGAATCCAGTCGATCTGCCATGTGGCTTCGAGCCCCAGCCTGATTACTAATCATCAAATGATTACCATTTATAAATCTAATGCAATTTTACGCACCGGACAAAACTTTGTCAATTTGGATTAAACTCCAAAATATTGGTGGTTTTCCGCCCAAACTAGGAAATAATCCAATTTCAAACTACTATGGAGAGATTTTTGATCATATTTTGGAAGCAGACGAGCGGTATCTCGTGATGCAGATACCACCTCGTCAATGGCTCTACTGGGAGGATCAATTGGTGATCCTACCTCGAGAATAAGGAGAGGTTTAGCTCAGTACGAATGAGGACGCGAACTAATTAGCTGGTCTTCTTTGCGCCGCAGTCGCAGCCCCCGCCCTCATGCTTGGAACAACCCGCAGCGGCTTTGCGCTTGAGCGCCTCAAGCTCTTCGAGCGGTTGCAGATCTTCGCGGGTCACTTCATAGCGCTCCCCTTCCACATCCACCACAGCGAGGCCGCGCAGCGGCTGCACATCAATCACCCGTCCGATGCCATGCGGCGTGCCAATGCGCTTGCCCAATTTAGGCAGACCCTTGCGCGCCTCCACATACTGCTCGTACTCATAAATCAGGCAGCAGCGCAGCCGGCCGCACATGCCGGTGATGTCTTCCTGGTTGAGCGATATGCCTTGCGCCTTTGCCATCTTGATGGAGATCGGGCTGAACTCGGTCAGGAAGGTGGAGCAGCAGCGCGGACCGGAGCACGCGCCATATCCGCCGAGCAGTTTGGCCACATCGCGCGGGCCAATCTGCTGCATGTAAACAGTGGCGTTCGGGTAGATGCCCTCGAGATCCTGTGCCAGCCGGTCCAGCCTGGCCGGCGGTTTGTCCTCGTCCTCGTTGTAAAAGATGGAGAGCTGCGACCCGTCGTAGTTGTATTCAGCCTTGATGAATTTCACGCCCTTGATGCCAATAGCGGCTGCCTTCTCCCGGCAATTGATAAGGCAATCAAGCTCCTGAGTTTGCCATTGTTCACGCATCATCAAGTCGGCCGGGTTCGCCGCCCGTACAATCGGCTTATAGGTCATGCCGCGCGGCGCCGGGCCCGGTGCCTCCAATATGCTCACAACCTCTCCGAGCTGCCGTCCGCGTTTTGTATCCACAATCACGCGGTCACCCTTGCCGAGCAATGGATGCTCAGCAGAATCGAAATGGTAAACCTTGCCGACCTGGTAAAAACGCACACCGAGCACGCGTGTGGCAGTAGCTGTATTTCTCATACGCTACTCTACCACTTCGACCGGAATGAATTCATTTAGCTGCTGCGCAATTTGTGCATCGGCCGCGGCAACCATGCGCAGCGCAATTTGCGTCAGTGCCACCCCCGTGGCAGAGTTTGGTGCGGAAATCACCACTGGCGTACCGGAATCTCCACCCGCCCGCACTGCCGGGTCCATCGGAATCTCGCCCCAAAACGGCACGCCGGTGTCACCAGCCAGCTGTGCGCCGCCGCCACTGCCAAACACCTCCATGCGCTCGCCGTTGGGCAGGCTCAAGTAGCTCATGTTCTCAATCACACCCAGCACCGGCACCTTGAGCTGCCGAAAGAGCTCAAGCCCGCGCTGCGCATCAGCCACCGACACCTGCTGCGGCAGCGTCACAATCACGCCGCCAGTCAGCGCCAGCGTTTGCGCCAGGCTTAGCTGCGCGTCGCCTGTGCCGGGCGGCAGATCAACCAGCAAATAGTCGAGGTCCCCCCACTCCACATCGTTTACAAATTGGCGGATTGCCGAATGCAGCATTGGGCCGCGCCACGCAAGCGGCTGCCCGGGCTTAACCAGAAAGCCCATGCTCATGACGCGCACACCGTGCGCAATTGCCGGGTTCATGCGGGTTCCGGAGCTGGGTGGCATGCGATCCACTCCGAGCATGATGTGGCAGTTGGGGCCATACACATCGGCATCCAGCAGCCCAACGCGGCTGCCACGCTGCGCCAGAACCACGCCAAGGTTCACCGCCACAGTGGACTTGCCGACTCCCCCTTTGCCAGAAGCGATTGCAATCGCAATCGGCTTGGCAGCGCTCATTTCACCCCTGAAAATTGCGGGCAGCAGTTATGTAAATAAGGATGAATCAAACGGGTTGTGGGTTCGTTCTATACAGCGACAGGCGCCGCTGCTTTGGAGGCAGCGTCAGCTTTCTTGGCGGCTTTCTTGGCCTCTTCTTCGGCCCGCACCAGTTCTTCTGCGGCATAGTCTGTGGGCCGCAAGCTGGCGTAATAGGCCACGGGCTTGTCTAGCTTTTGCTTGTCAAAAATGTGCGCCGACGTGCGGTCAAATGACGCCAGCTCGTAGTCATGATCCATCTTGATCGCATCAAACGGGCAATACTCCGCGCAGTAACCACAGTTCATGCAAATATCAATGTCAATGTAAAACGCAGCCGGTTGCGGCACGGGCCGCCCGGTCACCGGATCGTTGGACCGCTTGATCCAAATGCACTGCGGCGGGCACACTTTGGCACAAATGCCGCACGATGTGCAGCGGTCATCATGAGTTCCATCCGGCTTCTCGTCGTAAAGCAAAAACGGAATAAAACGGAAGCGCTCCGGTGTGGGCAGCTTCTCTTCCGGGAACTGAACGGTGAAAACGCCCTTGCCGCGCGTGCCCTGCCGCTGGTTGAGTGACGCGGGATTGTAGTAGCGCTGGCCTAAAAACTTGAGGTCATCAACATAGGAGTCAATGAAATGCTTCAGCGTAACCCCCAACCCTGCCAGTATTCCTGATCCGTACATCAATGGCTCCTAGCGATCCACTTCGCCCAGCACAATATCTATTGAGCCGAGAATAACAACAACATCCGCAATCTTGTGGCCTTTGCACACCTCACCCAGCAGCGTCAGGTTCACAAACGAAGGAGCACGCACATGATAGCGCCACGGGTTGGTTTTCCCGGTCGACACAACATAAAAACCAAGTTCGCCTTTTGGATTCTCAACCCGCCCGTAAGACTCGCCGGCCGGTACGCGCACATTGT
The DNA here is from genome assembly GCA_947503585.1 of Anaerolineales bacterium. Classification (GTDB taxonomy): domain Bacteria; phylum Chloroflexota; class Anaerolineae; order Anaerolineales; family UBA11657; genus BD1. The sequence goes on from CANNEJ010000020.1 coordinate 8,158, forward strand.
ATTGCGGCTTGCCCGCCAGAATCTCCCCACCGGTTGGCATGCCCGCCACCACCTGCTGGCAGATGCGCACGCTCTCACGCATCTCATCAATGCGCACCAGGTAGCGGTCATACACATCGCCATTGGGCCGCGTGCAAACATTAAAGTCAAAGCGGTCATAAATGCTGTAGGGGTCAGCACGGCGCAGGTCATAGTCGACACCTGAAGCGCGCAGCAAAGGACCGGCAGCGCTGTAGGCAATCGCCTTCTCGGCCGGCAGCACGCCCACACCAATGCACCGCGAGCGCAGAATTTCGCTGTGCGTCAGGAAGCGGTCCAGTTCATCAATTGCGTAAGACAGCCGGTTGTTAACCAAGTCGCGCAGAAAGTCCATCGTGTTCTCGTCACGCAGCGCAGCCGGCAGATCGCGCGATACACCGCCAAAGCGCATGTAGTTGCACATCATGCGCGAACCCGCAGTTGCCTCAAAGAAATCAAGAATCAGCTCGCGCTCTTTGATGGCATACAGCGCCGGCGTCTGGAAAGCGCCCAAGTCATTAAGCAAGAATCCAATTGCCCACATATGGCTGCAAATGCGCGTCAGCTCAACCATTAACACGCGCAGGTACTCTGCGCGCTCCGGCACCTTCACGCCCATGAGCCGCTCAACGGACAATGCGTAAGCGTGGTTATTGCTCATCGACGCCAGATAGTCGAGGCGGTCCGTGTACGGCATATTTTGCAGGAAGGTGTTGCGCTCGCCGATCTTTTCATGGTTGCGGTGCAGATAGCCCATCACGGGCTTCAAGTCCACAACCGTTTCGCCATCGAGCACCACTACCATGCGGAACACACCATGGGTTGAGGGATGCTGCGGCCCAATGTTTACAATTAATTTGTCGGTCTTAAGGTGGCCACCATTTCCGTTGCCGGCCTTGGGCTGGATCAGCTTGTAAATTGCGGTCTCGGTTTCCGGCGTCCACTCGTACGGGTCAAACTCCGGCGGATATTGCACGTTGGCACCAAACGGATCCGACTCCTCACTGCGGCGCACATCGCCTCCCGGCCAGCGCGACGCAAACGGCTTGAGGTCTTCCTCAAAGAACGGCTCCTTCCAATCCTTGCGCAACGGATAGCCGGCAAACCCATCCCACATCAGAATGCGGCGCAGATCCGGATGGCCGTCGAAGCGCACGCCATACATGTCGAAGATCTCGCGCTCTTGAAATTCAGCGCCGGGGTAAAGGCCCACAAGCGATGGAACAACGGGATCGTTGCGATCAGCCTGCACTTTGAAATTTAGGCCGGGACCGCCGCTGGTTTTGAAGGCGTGGTACACCACCTCTATCTGATTGCTTTCCGGATAATCAACCCCGGTCACGGAGGATAGATAGTTGTAGCCCAGCTTGTCCCGGATTGCACCGGCTACCTGCAGCAGCTGCGCGGCGCCCACCACATAGCCTTCGTAACCCTTGCGGGTATCGGCCACAACTCCTGCCGGAAAATGCTCTGCTAAATTAGCTGGCACAGCAGCCACCGTCGGTGCAGTAGCGCTCATGGTTAGGCCTCAGCTTGCGCTGCCGCTTGCAATGCGCGTTGCTTGATGAGTTGATACTGGCGCGGATCCATCAGGTCCGGGCCAAGCACGGGCACGGGCACGGGCTCGTTGGTTTCAGACTTGTACCAGCGCACATCGCGCAGCGACTGGCTGTCAATTTTTTCCTGCAGCTTAATCAGGCCATGCAGCAGCGCTTGTGGCGTTGGCGGACAGCCGGGCACATACACATCCACCGGCACATATTTATCTATGCCCGCCACAACGTTGTAACCTTCTTTGAACGGGCCGCCGCCACTGGCGCAGGCACCCATCGCTATTACATAGCGCGGTTCCGGCATCTGGTTGTAAAGGCGCACAATCTGCGGCACCATCTTTTTTGTCACGGTGCCGGACACAATCATTAAGTCTGATTGGCGCGGGGTGGCGCGGAACACTTCCATGCCAAAGCGCGAGATATCGAAGCGGCTGGCTGCAGTGCAAATCATTTCGATCGCGCAGCACGCCAGCCCGAAAACCATTGGCCAAATCGATGACCGGCGGCTCCAGTTATAGATTTTGTCCAATGTCGTAATCGTCACCGACGCCTTGAGTTCGTCTGGCACGGGAATGTCGGGGTTACTAAGCTCGTCAATCATGCAGCGTCTAACTCCTCATACCAATCTTGATAAATCGCAGCCAAAAGGCCCTCGTTACACAGCTCCGGATCATCAGCAAAATCCGGGAGCGCAATCACCCAGTCAAAAATCTGCCTGAGTCCCACCGCATCAAGTTCAGCGGTTGGATGTTCAGCGCGCAGCCGACGTGAAATCGCGAAACTCTGGTCCCAGAACAAGTCCTGGGCTGTGTGCCGCGCATCTAATTCCGCCACAGTTTGTCACCAGTCTTTGGGGCTCTGCAATCCGGCATCGCGGATCCAAAGCCAAATTTCACAATCGCGGGGAGTATAGAATCGGCGCCTGTGTTTGTCAACCAATGGCGGGATGTGGCTATTTGACAAAGTGCCTTGCCCTGCTACAATTACTCTAGTTAAGTGGACTCTGGGATTTTTCTAGCCAGCTAATGCACCCCACACGCATGCGGATTGTAGGGCTTTTGCGCCAAAGGGCGCGAACTGTGCAGGAGTTGGCGCAGAGTTTAGGAATCTCGGGCATGACTGTGCGCCATCACGTGCAGGTCTTGCAACGCGTAGGCCAAGTCGGTGCGCCCCAACCAGTGCGGCGCACACTTCGAGGCCGGCCAAGATTGGCCTACCAGCTCACAAAAGCGGCAGCAGCCGACTTTCCAAAAGAATTCGCCGCGTTGGCTGGCCACCTCATCGAAGCGATCAGCACCACCGCAGGCAGTGTGGAAAAAGTTTTTTTTGAGGTTGCAAGCAAGCTGGCAGCCGGCACGCCATATTCAGAGCCAAATGCCGCCATTGAAACCCGGCTGGATCAAGCGGCCACATTCCTGACCACCAAAGGCTATGTTGCCCACTGGGAAGAGA
>CANNEJ010000021.1 GCA_947503585.1 Anaerolineales bacterium
AGCGCGCTCGAAGCGCTGCAGGCGCGGCAGCTGCGCGCGCGAGTAAGCAGCTGCCAGCCAGCGCGCGGGATTGTCCGGTTCCGCCGCCACTACGCTGTGCTGCAGCATGGTTTCGGCGTTGTGTGCATCGTAAATAATGCGCGCAGCGGGGTGGCGCTGCTTGTAGGCGCGCAGCATTGGCATGTAGCATCCCAATTCAAGGCCTTCCATCTGAATAACATCGTAGTCTTCGGCAGCCAGCAGTGTTCGCAAGTGCTGCGCATACAGGGGCGAACTTAAGCGCAGCGCCAAATCCGGCTGTGTGGAGAGTGCCAATGTTGCGAGGCGCGCAAACGCGCTGCGCGCCGGCTGCGGCACAAGCACCACGCGTTCGCACGCCGCGAGCAGCTCCGGCGCAGCTGCGGCTGCGGTGCGCGCAAACGAAAGCAGCGTGATGGGGTGCCGCGGCGCCAGGCCGGAGATGATGCCCCAGTTGCGCAGCGCAGTGCCTTGCATCGGCGGGAACGGCAGACCGGGCGTTAGCAGCAGCAGCTTAGCCATGCAACACCAAGTCATAGACGCGCAAAGTTTCCCGGCAGCAGCGCTCCCATGAAAACTCTGCGGCGCGCGCCAGCCCGGCAGCGCGCTTTGCGGCGCGCAGCGCAGAGTCGCTGAGTGCGCGTTGCATTGCATCTGCAATCGAGGCATCGTCATCGGGTTCGCAGCTGATGGCTGCGCCGCCGGCGATTTCGGGCAGCGAGCCGCGGTTGGAGATTACGACTGGAGTGCCGCAGGCCATTGCCTCAAGCACCGGCAGGCCAAAACCTTCGTAGTGCGACGGCAGCGCCAGCACGCTGGCGCCGGTATATAGTGCCGGCAAATCTGCTGCCGGAAAGTCGGGGCGCAGCATTAGATGCGGTTGCAGGTGTTGTGCCGCGGCTTGGGTTTGCAATTCTGGCTGCAGCCAGCCACTGTTTCCCGCCAGCACCAGCGCGGGCGCGTCCGGTAGTTGCTGGCGTACAAGCGCATAAGCACGCAGCAGCGCCGGCAGATTCTTGCGCGGTTCAAAGGTGCCCACAAATAGCAGATAGTCTTCCGGCAGCGCATGGCGCGTGCGCATTGCAGTAACCGCTTGCGCCGGCTGCGGGGCAAAACGCGGGTCTTGCGCTAAGTGCACGGTGTGCACGGAAGCAGCCGGCACCGGCAGGCGTTGCAGAATATCCTGGCGGGTGGCTTCCGAGTCGGCGAGGATGGCGTGTGCGCCGCGCACCGATGCAATAATTTGATTGTTGTAGTAGCGGCGGCTTTCAGCCGTGAGGAACTGCGGATAGATCAAGAAGGTGAGGTCATGAATTGTGATTACCGAGCGCCAGCCGGCTGCCAGCGGGCCAATAAAGTCCGGCGAGTGCAGAAGCTGCGGCCGGTGCGGCCACAGTTCGGCGGCCAGAGTCAGGCGCTCCAGGCGGTGATGAGCGGGCGTCCAGCAGCGCATGGAGCGCGCGCCGGGTGCAACGGGCAAAAGCGCCGGCCGCCGCGCATGCAGCATTAGGTAGTCGTTGGCACTGTCTTGCAGTGGCAGGCGGGTCATTAAGGCGCGCACATAGCTGGCAATCCCGCCCTGCGTGTAATACGGGAGGCGCGCATCAATTGCAATCCGCATGGCAGCATGATAGCCGTTGCGCTGCGGGCGTGTCAACACACGCCCGAAAATTGCGAATGTATAATGCCAAACATGCCCGAAGTTCAAGCAAGCAACGCGGTGGAGTGGCTGGAAGAGCAGCGCATGAAGGACCGCAAGCTGCTGGCTGCGATGCACGAGCAGCTTGCCGGACTGGAGACGGCGCAGCGCCAGTTGTTGGCGCGGGTGGCCGAGTTTGAAGCGGATCTGCAGAAGGCGCGCGCCGCTGCCGTGCAGTCCACCAAGGTGCCGGAACAGCTGGACCAATTGCGCGTCGAGATCGGCCAGCTTTTAGAGGGGGTGGAGCAGCGCCGCAGCAAGGCGGAGCGCGAAAGCGAGAAGCATCGGCTGCAGGATCGTGATCTCGTAAACGGCCAGCTGGCAGACCTGTTGAAGCGCGTGGAAGCGCTGCGCGTGACCGATGAACTAGCCGCACGCAAAGAAGGCGAGCTGCGCCTGTTTCAAATGGCCGGTGACATGCGCCAGCGCCTTGATGTGGTGGTGCGCGGCGATGGCGAGCGCACTGCCGCGCTGGCCAGCATTCAGGAGCAGCGCCGGCAGGATTCCAAGCGCATGACGGACATGTACAGTGAGGTGCAGCAAGCGCGGCGCCGGGTGGATGACCTGAAGGCGCGCGCCGATGTGATGCAGGACGTGTCCGTGCGCAGCGATGTGCGCGTGGGCGAAATGCTGGGCCTGGAAACCGACCGGCATAACAAGCAGGCTGCATGGCTCGAGCAGCAAAATCTGGTTCAGTTGGAACGCGAGCGGGCAGCGCGCGAGGCGTACGCTGCGCTGGCCGGCTTTGAAGCAGTGGTCCGCGAGTTCAGCCAGCGTATGGATATCTATGCTGAGTCGCACCGCGAGATGCAGCGCACTGCGCAGTCCTTTGGCGACCAGACCGCGCGGCTGGACCGCGCTATGGTGGAGGCGCGCGAGGCGCAGCGCCTGCTTACTGACCGCATGCTCGAAGAGTGGAATGAGTTTGTGGCGGCTGACCAGCGCAAGTGGAACGCACATGTGTTGACTCGTGATGAGCAATGGCGCGAGCATCTCAATCGCCATGCGGTAGAGCTGGCGCGCCTGGCAGTAGTGGAACAGGGCGCCAAGGATGCCGCCGAAGTGATGCGCGCCATGCAGAAGACTGATCAGGCGCGGCTCAAATCCCTGTTCGATGTTATTCAGGAGGCAGTGTCCGCCAACGAGCAACCGCCAACTCGCGTGCGCTGAGCCCGCGCGCTAATGGCCGTTATCTGCACTGCCGGGCATGTAGACCACGGCAAGTCCACCCTCGTTCAAGCCCTAACCGGCACCCATCCAGACCGCCTCAAAGAAGAGCGCGAACGCGAGATGACCATCGATCTCGGCTTCGCGTGGTTTGAGCTGCCCGGCGTCGGTCCCGTTGGCATTGTGGATGTACCCGGCCATCGTGATTTTATTGAGAACATGCTGGCGGGTGTGGGTGGGGTGGATGCAGCGCTTTTTGTAATTGCTGCGGATGAGGGCTTGATGCCGCAAACGCGCGAGCATCTGGCAATCCTCGACTTGCTGGGGGTGGCTGCCGGCGTGGTGGCGCTGGCCAAATGCGACACCGTGCAAGATCCGGATTGGCTGGCACTGGTGACCGCTGAAATTCATGAAGCGCTGCTGCCGACCGCACTATCCGGCGCTGCCGTGCTGCCTGTGTCCGCAGTTACGGGGGCTGGTATTCCGCAGTTGCTGGCAGCGCTGCAACACGTGCTGGCGCAAAGGCCTGCGCGCGCGGACACCGGGCGCGCGCGGCTGCCGGTCGACCGCGTTTTTACCCTGCCGGGATTTGGCACCGTGGTAACCGGCACGCTGCTGGGCGGCAGTCTGGAGCTGGGCGCCGAGGTGAGCGTTTTGCCGGCAGGATTGCGCGCGCGGGTGCGTGGCCTGCAGACGCATCGTGCGGCGTTACCGCTGGTGCGGCCCGGCAACCGCGTGGCCGTAAACCTGAGCGGCGTGGCCACCACGCAAGTCCGGCGCGGCGATGTTGTGGCGCAGCCGGATACGCTGCTGCCCACGCGCTTGCTGGATGTGCAGTACCGCCACTTGCCGGAGGGGCATGGCACGCGTGCGCTGCGCCACAACACGCAAGTTAAGCTGTTTGTGGGTGCCGCCGAAGTGCTGGCGCGTGTGCGCTGCCTGGGCCTGCGCCAGGTTGTGCCGGGTGAAAGCGGCTGGCTGCAGCTTGTGTTGCAGCAGCCTGTGGCCGTCTCAGTTGGCGACCGCTTTATTCTGCGGTTGCCTTCGCCTTCCACAACGATTGGGGGCGGAGTAGTGGTGGATGCACAGCCGCGCCGTCTGCATCGCAGCAGTGACGCGGCGGTTGTGGTCCGGCTGGCTGCGCTGGCAACCAGCGAACCGGCCGAGCTGCTGCTGGCCGCCGTGCGCACGCTGGGCGTGTGCGAGCTTGCAGAAGCAGTGGAGCGCGCCGGCCTTTCGCCGGAGCAAACTGCACCTGCGGTGCAGGCACTGACTGCGCGTGCCGCACTGTTGGCGCTTGGCAGCGCGCAGCCGGATGGCGCGCCAGCCCTGCTGGCTGCGGTTGAGCTGGGGCAGCAGTTTAGCGAGCGGGCAGCGCGCGAGCTCCGTGACTTTCACATTGCGTACCCGTTGCGCAGCGGCATGCCGCGCGAGGAACTTAAGAGCCGCATGGGACAGACGGTGCGCGCCTTCAATGCCTTGTTGGAGCACGCCGGCGTGCAGGGATTGATTGTGGACGAACGCAGCACTGTGCGCCTTGCGGATCACAGCGTGCGTTTCACTGCACAGCAACAGGCGCAGGTTGAAGCCCTGCTGGCGCGCTTTGTGGGCGGCCTGGCTGGCACACTGCCTTCGCGCAAGGAGAGTGTAGAAGCAGTCGGCGATGTGGTGCTGCAGGCGCTGCTGGCGCAGGGGCGCCTGCACGCGCTCTCGGCAGAGGTGCTGGTGCCGGATGTTGTGTATGCACAGATGCTGGAGACAGTTCGTCAGGAAGCCGGCGCGCAGGGCAGCATCACTGTGGCGGCTCTGCGCGACAAACTGCATACCAGCCGCAAGTATGCGCTTGCAATGCTGGAGCATTTGGATGCGCGCGGCATTACCCAGCGGCGCGGGGACGAGCGTGTGCTGCGCGAACCGCGCAGCTAGCAGCCGGCTGCTAGCTGCCTATTTTTGCGCGGGTAGCGGGCTAATCCAGCTCGGGCAGGCGGTGTTTCCACTCACCGCCCACAATTGTGCCAACCACCTGCGTGGCGCGCAGCTCATGCGCCGCGCACTTAAAGACATCGCGGTCAACCACAATTAAGTCTGCCAGCCAGCCCGGCTGCAGCGTGCCCAGCCGGTCTTCCATTCCGGCGGCGTAAGCCGCACCGCTGGTGTAGCCGGCCAACGCCTCAGCCAGCGTTAGGCATTGCTCCGGGTACCATGCACTGGCTCCCGGTGCAGCATCCGGCTGCGTGCGGGTGACCGCCGCGTGCAGGCCGTAAAACGGATTGTGCGATTCCACCGGTGCATCGCTGCCGAACGCCAGCACTGCGCCCGCCTGTAGCTGCGTGCGCCACGCATACGCGCCTGCGCAGCGCGCGCCCCAATAGCGCTGCGCCGAAACCATATCCCCCAACGCATGAATGGGCTGCATTGACGCTACAACGCCCAGTGCGCCGAGGCGGCCGGCATCTGCTGCGTGCAACAGCTGCACATGTTCGATTCTGTGGCGGCGCATCGCCGGTGTTTCGCCGCGCTGAGCTTCCTCGTGCCGCACGGCCTCCAGCACATCCAGAACCTCATGATTGGCGCGATCGCCAATTGCATGCACGGTGATGGGCAAGCCCGCGGCACTGGCGCGGCTGGCTTTGTCCGCAAGCTCCTCTTTGTCCATTAGCTGCATGCCAAAGTTGGCTGGTTCGTTTGCGTAGGGTGCCAGCATGGATGCCGTGCGCGGGCCGAGCGCACCATCAATAAAGATCTTGATGTTGCCAATGCGCAGCCAGTCGTCCCCCAGGCCACTGCGCAGGCCAAGGGCAATCGCTTCATCCAGCTGCTCCACGGGCACATGCTTTACAACGCGCAGGCCCAGCTTGTGCTCCGTCCGCAGTTGTTGGAAGGCGACGAACGCGTCGCGCCGGTCAAAGTCGTGAATGCCGGTGAGACCCACTTGCCAGGCCTGCGTTTGGGCTGCTGCCATAGAAGCCAAGCGCTGTGCCGACGTTTGCGCCGGTATCTTGTCGTATGCCAGCGCACAGGCTGTTTCAAACAACATGCCATCTGCGCGACCGCGGTCGTCGCGGCTAATGCGGCCGCCCGCCGGGTGCGGAGTTCCCGCTTGAATACCGGACGCACGCAGGGCGGCACTGTTTACCCAGGCCGAATGCAGTGATTTGTCGGTGAGGTAAACCGGGTGCAGGGGAACCGCGGCGTCCAATTCGCTTGCCAGCGGAAACGCGCCATCCCAATCGGTTTGATTCCAGCCGTGGCCCACAACCCAGGCGCCGGCCGGCAGGGTTGCAGCGCGGGCCGCAACGCGTTGCAGGGCATCGGCCTTCGTGCTTACGCCCACATCCACCATCGCCAGGCTGAGCGCAAAATACTCGAAGTGCATATGAGCATCTGTAAGGCCCGGCAGCACTGTGCGGCCGTGCAAGTCCACCTGCTCGGTGCGCGCACCGGCAAGCGCCCGCACGGCTTGGTCTGAGCCTACTGCCAGTATTTCCCCGGCGCGCAGGGCAATGGCTTGCGCCGGCGCCTGTTGCCCGCCCGCGGAATAGACGCACCCGTTAAAAAGAATCAGATGCGGGTCATGGCGGTGGGAGAGGTTCATGGAGCAGCAGCGGCCGGGGCGCGCCTATTTAAGCGCGCAGATGTTTGATCAGCGCTTCCAGTTCCTCATCCGAGTAAAAGTAAATGATAAGCGAGCCTTTGCCTTTGCGGCCACGGCGCAGCGCCACTTTTGTTCCGAGTTTGTCACGCACCCGGTTTTCCAGCTCTGCCACAGACGGGGACTGCTTGGTGCGGCGTTTGGCAGGCTGCTTCTCGCCCTGCAGCTTGCGCACAAGCTCCTCGGTTTGGCGCACGGAAAGTTCGCGTTTGACAATGGTCGCCAGCGCTGCGGATTGCGCATCTGCTTCGGGCAGGCCCAGCAGGGCGCGCGCATGGCCTTCGCTGATGATGCCGCGCGTGAGCGCCGCCTGCAGCGGTGCGGCAAGGCGCATGAGGCGCAGCGTGTTGGAGACGGTGGTGCGCCGTTTGCCAACGCGCTTTGCAATCTCTTCATGCGAGAGGCCGAAGTCGTCGGCCAGAGTCTGGTAGGCGGCGGCCGTTTCCAGCGCGTTGAGGTTGCTGCGCTGTACATTTTCAATCAGCGCCAGCTCCAGCAGGCCGCGATCATCCGGCGCGGTGCGCACTACCGCTGCAATTTTTGTGCGGCCGGCCAGTTTGGCAGCCTGCCAGCGGCGGTGCCCGGCAATCAAGTAATAACCTTCGCCGTCGAGAGCGCGTGTCAGCACCACCGGCTGCAGCACGCCATGCTCACGGATGGAGGCTGCAAGTTCCTCCAGCTCGGCAGCATCAAAGTGGGTGCGCGGCTGGCGCGGGTTGGGCTTTATGGATGCAAGCGGCACCTCGGCGATGCTGTCATCCGTGGAAGCCAATATCGGGATGAGCGATTCGAGGCCGCGGCCCAGGCCGCGTTTCTTTTGGTCAGCCATGGCTTATGCCGGCGTGCCCGCCAGGTCGCCCTGCAGCAGTTCTTCGGTGGCGGCAGCGTAAGCGCGCGCGCCGGTGCAGTTTGGGTCGTAAGCACTGATTGGCAAGCCGTGCGAGGGCGCTTCCGCAAGGCGCACGTTGCGCGGCACCACCGCGCGAAACACCTTGCCGGGAAAATGCTTGCGCACTTCATCCACCACCTGCTGCGAGAGATGTGCGCGGCCGTCATACATTGTCATCAGCAGGCCGCGAATGCGCAGCGGAGTTTTAAAAGCGCGGCGCACGCGGTAAATTGTTTCCAGCAGCTGCCCCAGCCCCTCCAGTGCAAAAAATTCACACTGTACCGGGATGACAACTGAGTCGGCTGCCACCAGCCCGTTGAGGGTTAACAGCCCAAGCGATGGCGGACAGTCGATCAATACATAGTCGTAGCGCTCGGCCTGCGCCAGCACATTGCGCAGGCGGTACTCGCGCATGGGCTCGGACACCAGCTCCACCTCCGCAGCCGCGAGGCCGGGTCCGGCCGGCACCAGCGACATTTGCAGCGCGGTGTTGTGCAGCGTGTGCGCATCAAGGCGCAGGTCTTCGTTCAGCAGCAGCGGATAGGTTCCGGTTGTCAGGCTCTTTTTGTCTACGCCCAGGCTGGAGGTGGCGTTGCCTTGCGGGTCGAGGTCTACCAAGAGCACCCGCTGGCTCTGCTGCGCCAGGAAAGCGCCCATATTGATGGCGGTAGTGGTTTTACCCACGCCGCCTTTTTGGTTCACAAACGCGTAGATGCGAGGCATTGCCCGCGGCGCTGCTACGTGGTGGGCGAGATTACGACACGCCGCAGCTCGCCGTCTCCCTCGCTCTGGGTGCTGGCGCCGTTGAACTCGCGCAGTGCCAGGTGTACGAGGCGCCGCTCAAAGGCCGGCATTGGCTCCATCTTGATCACCTTTTGCTGCTCGACCGCCTGCTCGGCCATGCGCAGTGCCAACCGGTTGAGCTGCTCTACGCGGTGCGCGCGGTAGCCCCCAACATCCAGCAGCAGGTTGGCGGGGGCGCCAATCTCGCGCGCCACAAGTGCGCGCAGCAACAGTTGCAGAGCGTTCAGTACTTCGGCTTTTGGCCCCACCAGTTCTTGCAGGTCATCGCCGAGCATCTCCACCATCAGCGGTGCGCTTTCTGCGGGATTGTCAGCCACGGTTCGGGAGACGCGCACTGTACCAGTCACCTCCATCAGCCGCAGCATATCTTCCGCGATGTGCTGCGCACATTCGGCGGCAATACTGTCCGCCTCAGTCCCTGCTTGATGACCTTCTGGTAATGTATTCATTGCACTCCAATAAGTAAGCCAGCCACTATTATGCCCCGTCTCCACGCCGGCGCGGCTTGCGTGGCTTGGGTTTGGCGGGTGGGGTTCCCGGCGCGCCGGGCGGGTTGTCCGGCGGCGGCACCACACTTGGGCGGGGCTTCGCAGCTGGCTTGGTGGTGTAATCTGGCCATGGCAGGCTGATGCCGCCCGGCAGGGACAATTTGCCCCAGCTGAATTTGGCGCGATTCAGGAACGCGTACTGTCCAATTCCGGCGATGTTGGAAGTGATGAAATAAATGGACAAGCCGGACGCAAATTGTAGCGCAAAGAAGCCGAACATCAATGGCATCGTGGTCATCATGGAGCGCTGCATTTGCGCCGATGCATCGTTGGCATCGGCCGTGCTCGGCGGTGTCATCATTTTTTGCTGCACGAGTGTGGTGAGCACAACAAATATGGGCAGGATGGGGATTCCCAGATCGGGAAGCCACGGCAGGTAAATGCGATCGGGCTGGGTCAAGTCCATCCAGATCAAGTAGCGGTTCACAGGCAGCAGGTCGTTGAAATTTGGAAACAGCCACGGGTAAACCGCGTGATACAAGTCCATCATTTGCAGCGGCGTGGATGGAATGGCATTCAAGATGGACTGATAGACGCCAATCAGAATCGGGAATTGAATCAGGGTGGGCAGGCAGCCACCCAGCATTGCAGCCGGGTTGTAGCCAATTTTGAGCAGCTCCTTTTGCATCTTCTCGGGCTCGCCCTTGTACTTTTCCTGAATGCGCTTGATCTCGGGCTGCAATTCCTGCATCTGGATCTGGGTCCTTTGCTGGCGCGCGGTTAGCGGGGTCAGCAGGATGCGAATGCCCACCGTGAGCACAATCAGCGCCGCCGTGAAGCTGTGGCCCAGCCACACGTACAACAACAGCAGCGTATTGGTGAACGGGTAAACGATTAGTTGGCTCCACATGTGCTTGCTACTCTGTTACCGGGGGAAAGAACCAGCTGGTTGTGCCGCTGTCCTGCAGCAGTGCGTACAGCAGATGCTCGCCATTGTAGGCGGAAATATACAACAGGCCATTTGCGGCAATCGGAGAGTCCAGCAGGCGTTCGGCATTTTTGGGATCCAGCTCCAGCTGCCAGGCTGGTGTGCCGCTGCCGGCATTAAAGGCATGCACAAAGCCGTTATCGGTAACCACAAAAAGTTTGTCGCCATCGAGCGCCGGTGTGCCGCGCACGGACCCGCTAGAGGTTGCGCGCCAAATCTCACTGCCGCTGCTGCGGTTCACGCAGTACACAACTCCGTCCAGGTCACCGAAGTAGATTCGATCCGCAGTGACGAGCGGCGTGCCCCAGACAAAACCCTGGGTCTCATGCACCCAGATATCCTCGCCGTTGGAGGTGTTGACCGCGTACAACGAGCGGGACAGCGTGCCCACATACAGCGCCGCATCCGCAAGAGCTGGCGTTGCTGCCAACGCGCCCGGAAAGCTGCGCTCCCAGCGCGGCGCACCGGTTTCAGCATCGAGCGCAGATAGCTTGTGGTCCATGTTGGGCACATAGATGGTGGCGTTGCTGGTGGCGGGCGCACCCCAAAATTCGTCGCCGCCGGTAAATTGCCAAAGTACCGTGCCATTCTGATTGTCAAGCGCGCGCAGCGTATTGCCGATAGCAGCATAACTGCGCCCATCCGCTGCACTCAAACTCACTGACGCGATTTTTGTAAGCTGGTTTGGGTCGGTATAACGCCACGCCTCTACTCCGGTGGCGGGGTCAAGCGCCACTACCAGTTTTTTTCCAGATGCCACAGTGATGCGGTTGGCGTTCACGGCTGGTGCGGTTTCAAATGCCTGCAGGTCGCTGTTACTCTCAAGCGGGAAGCGCCAGACCTGCGCGCCGCTGGTCGCATCAATTGCAAACACAGCTTGCGAGCTGGCGATCAATATTTTGCCGTCGTGCAGCGTGGCTGCCGGCCAGACCGTGGGCGTGGCCGGGCTGCAGCCCGCCAGCAAGACTGTGGCCAGCAGCGCGATAACTCGCAGCCGCACCTTGCTGAACCGATGTTTTGCCCGGGTTGTTATCATGGCTGCTGGTTTTTCACGCGCGCCGCGTAGCCGTCCAAATCCGGCACCGGGTCGAAGCCGGCCTTCGCAAACGGATGGCAGCGACACAGGCGCGCCACAGCCAGTGCCGAACCGCGCGCTGCGCCGTAGCGCTCAATTGCTTCCTGCGCGTAATTGGAGCAGGTGGGAAAGTGGCGGCAAGCCGGAGGCAGCAAGCCGGAGATGTGCTGCTGGTATAAACGCAGCAGGCTTAGCAGAATGTTTTGCATGAATAAATAAATTCTAGTTGCTGGGCTGCCCACAGGCAGCCAGTTCTGGCGCCGGCAGCAGAGCCAGTCTGGCAGTGCTCAGTTGCAGGCCGCGGCCGGCGGCTGG
>CANNEJ010000022.1 GCA_947503585.1 Anaerolineales bacterium
CCCAGACCGGAGCTTTCCGGCAGCAGTTAGCGGCTGCCAGTGCGGCGGATGGCACACCCGCCGCACAGCTGGCGGCTGAGGCCGTGGTGCTGGACGAAATTTTGGTGGATGCGTTTGCCGTGGTACGCGAGGCCACGGTGCGCACGCTTGGGCTGCGCCACTACCCCGCGCAGCTGGTGGGCGGGCAGGTGCTGCATGCGGGCCGCATCGCGGAGATGCGCACCGGAGAAGGCAAGACACTGGTTGCCACACTGCCGTTGTATCTCAACGCATTGAGCGGGCGCGGCGTGCATCTAGTCACCGTCAACGATTACCTTGCGCGCCGCGATGCGCGCTGGATGGGCCCGGTGTTTCACTTTCTGGGTTTGCAAGTGGGCATTCTGCAGGATGCGGCGCGCACTGATTACGCGCAGAAGGCGTTTATGTACGCGCCCGACCACCCCTCGGCGCAGGAAGACTCGGACCAGATGCTTGTTGTGCCGCGGCGCGACGCTTACAACGCGGACATTATCTACGGCACCAACAACGAGTTTGGCTTTGACTACCTGCGTGACAACATCTCCAATTCGCTGGCGGAGCGCCGACAGCGCGCGCACTTCTTTGCCATTGTTGACGAAGTGGACAATGTTTTGATAGACAGCGCGCGCACGCCCCTTATTATTTCCGGCCCGGCGCAGGATGACCCGCGCATGTATGAGGAGCTGGCACGGGTGGTGCGCCAGCTGCGCCCCGAACATTTTGAAATTGACGAGCGCAATAACAGCATCTCGCTGCAAGACGAGGGTTATGACCGCATTGCCGAGCTGCTGGGGCGACCGCTGCGCGACGCGGAGCGGCCGGAGGAAGTGACTCCAGAACAGGCGCAGTTGCTCTCGCATGCAGAGCAGGCACTGCGCGCCGAGTTTTTGTACAAACGCAACAAGGACTATCTGGTGCAGGCCGGCCGCGTGGTCATCGTGGATGACTTTACCGGGCGTGTAATGCCCGGCCGGCGCTGGAGTGACGGGCTGCATCAGGCAGTGGAAGCCAAGGAAGGCGTTAAGGTGCTGGCTGAGAATGTTACTTACGCCACGATCACCCTGCAAAATTATTTTCGCCTGTACCCCAAACTGGCCGGCATGTCCGGCACCGCAGTCACCGAAGCCGAAGAGTTCAACAAAATTTACAAGCTGGATGTGGTGCCAATCCCAACGCATTTGGACTACCGCGCGCGCCACGATCCGGATTTGATGGAAGTGAACTTTCGCGAGAACGGCGGCAAGTTTTCCTATATTGCGCGTCGCTCGGCGCCGGACAAGCCGCTGCTGCACCGCCGCAAGGACTACGATGACCTGGTCTTTCGCACTGAGGAGGCCAAGCTGCGAGCGCTAACGCGCGATGTGCTGGCGCGCCACGCCGCCGGGCAGCCGATGTTGATTGGCACCACATCGGTGGAAGCCTCCGAGCAGCTCTCGCACCGGCTGCGAGCTGAGGAGTTAAAGAAGGTGGCGCTGGTACTGCTGCTGCGCGCGCGCTGGTTCCACGTCAACAAAAAGGAAGAAGACGGCCGCGCGATAGCAGAGCTGGCGGTGTTGCTGCCGGCGCTGGATGACCTCAAGACCGCCGACCTGCGACCGCTGGCGCGCGAATTGGAAATGCGCCTCAACCCGGTGGATGCCGACAACCTGAAGCAGCTCGCAGACCTACTGCAACTGGGTGCCGATGACATTGCGCGGCTGGGGACGGTGCTTGAGGGCGGCATTGTGCATCAGGTGCTGAATGCCAAGCACCATGATTCTGAATCGCAGATCATTGCGCGCGCCGGTGCGCTGGGGGCCGTCACCATCGCCACCAATATGGCCGGGCGCGGTGTGGATATCAAGCTGGGCGGTGAAATTCCGGAGCAGACGATTGGCAACGTGAACCGCGTGCTCAAACGCGGGGGTGCGCCCGACCCTTCGGGGCTGACCAATCCCGAGCGGGCCGAAGCGCTGCGCGCACTGGATGCCGAACAGCTGGGCATCTATGCCGGTGATGCGCAGTCGTTTTTGCAGCATCTTGAGGATGAGCACAAGGTGCGCGAGCTGGGCGGGCTGCATGTCATCGGCTCCGAGCGCCACGAGGCGCGGCGCATCGACAATCAGCTGCGCGGCCGTGCCGGCCGCCAGGGCGACCCCGGCTCGAGTCGTTTTTATCTTTCACTGGGCGATGAACTGATGCGGCGGTTTGGCGGGGCAAACGTGGCCAGCATCATGGAGCGCCTGCAGATTGATGACGCCATGCCGATTGAGCACGGCATTGTCAACAAGAGCATTGAGCAGGCGCAGTCGCGCGTGGAAGGTTCGAACTTTGATGTGCGCAAGCACTTGCTGGAATACGATGATGTGCTCAACACCCAGCGTTCCAAGTTTTATGACCAGCGCCAGCGCATTTTTACCAAGGATGATTTAACAGAAGATGCCGAGGACATGCTGGAGGCAGAAGTGAAGCTACGCGTGCAGGTGGCTGCCGGGGAACCGCAGGGCTGGTGGCGACTGCTGGACTGGCTGGAAGTTGTGCAGCCCGCCTTAGTAACGCCCGAGGGCACGATTCTATTCTCGTTTGCAATTGAGCGCCTGCTGGATACGCTGGCGGAGCAGGTGCCGGCCCTCGGTGAGATCTGGCAGGCGCATACCGCTGCGGTGGAATCACAGCAATTGGCGCGCAGTACGCTGGCGGACCCGGCCGCAGCGCAGCCGGCTGCGCCCGCGCTGGAAACTTTGCAGCACCACGCCAATAATATTATGGAGCACGCGCCTGCCGTGCGCACTAGTGTGCTGGCCATGGCGCGCTCGGCTGCCGGGCGGGCTGAGGCGCGCTATTTGGAGTTAGTGTCCGAGCGCGTGGCGCGCTGGGCAGAGCAGCTGCCGGCGCGCGCCAAATCACGCGGGGAGCTGGCCGAGCTGGCGTACGACGGCGCGCTGGAGGATGCGCGCGAGAACGGGCGCCCGCTGCAGGTGCGCGTGGTGGCCAAGGCGATGTTTGACAATGCCGGCCTTGGGCAGCTGCTGCCGCGCGCCGAGCTGCAGCACGTAACGCCGGAGAACCTGCGCGTGGAAATTTCGCGACAGGTGGAGCAACTGTCCGGCGCGGAGCAGCTGCAAACGGCACTGCGCGGGCTGCAAGTGCAGTACAAACTGCCGGCCATTACCGCAGTGCCTGCATGGGATGCACTGGACTGGGACGCACTCCAGGATGCGCTGGAAGAATCTGCGCGCGCAGCGCAGGCTGCAATGAATGCGCAGCTGCAGCGCGAAATCGCGCAGCTGCTGGAGCTGCGCATAACACGCGCGGAGCATCTCACGCGCGCCGAGCTTGGGCGCATTATTGTGGATGTGGCCTTCAACCGCGAGGCCGCAGTCCAGGGTGCGCGGGCGCAGCCCGGCCGCGCTGTGCAGCGCTTCGCCTACACCGCGTATGTGGCGGCCGAGCTGGAAGATGCGCACGATACGGCCGGCTTGCAAGCTGATTTGATGGAGCACTTGATGCGCGCGTTAGATGCCCGCACGCATGCACTGGGTGAAGCCGAAATCCAGCGGCTCAGCAGCACAAAGGTTGCTGCCTTGGAGCCGGCTGCGGCTGCCGCGTTGAATGCAGCGCTGCAAGCCGGGGGTCATGTAGTTGACGCCAGTACAAGCTTCGGCGAGCTCGCGGCGGGTGCGCGCAGTGCTGCGCAAATGATGCTTGGCCGGCGCGTGTCCACCGAAACTATGCGCCAGCTGATGCTCTCCGTCAGCAGCCAGTTGTGGGTGGACTTCCTCACCTCGATTGAAAGTCTGCGCACTTCCATTGGCCTGGAAGCCTACGCCCAGCGTGACCCCTTGATGGCCTACAAAAGCCGTGCATTTGATGAGTTTAAGCAGCTGCTGAATGACATGCGGTCCACCGTTGTGGCGCGCATGTTTACGTGGCAGGTGCGTCCGGTTGCGCCCGCAACGGCGGCAGCCGGAGCACCCGCACCCGGAGCCGCACCTAAAGGGGCGCCCGCCGCCACCATGGGCCGCAACGATCCGTGCCGTTGTGGCAGCGGAAAGAAATACAAGAATTGCCACATGAAATCCGACAGCGCCTAAGGCGCGGGTTATTGGCCGCCGCGTGATGCCAAAAATCTGTTAAGATTGCGCCTTAGATGGCAGTCTCAAAGAAGCAGGATCTGCGCGCCCGACTGGCTGCCATGCCAAAGGTTGAGCTGCACCGCCACCTTGAGGGTTCTCTGCGGCTGGCTACCCTGCTGGAGGTAGGCCGCGCACATGGTGTGGATGTGCCCCTCGCAGATGCAGAAGCCCTGCGCCCGCTGGTGCAGGTGACCTATACCGGTGGTGATTTGTCCCAGTTTCTGTCCAAGTTTCCGATACTGCGCAAGTTTTATCAAAGCCCGGAAGTGATTGCGCGTTTCACGCGCGAAGCCGTGGCAGATGCCGCTGCAGAAAATATCCGCTACATGGAGCTGCGCTTCAATCCGGTGGCGCTGGCATCCACGCGTGGCTACACCCTAACAGAAGTGTGCGATTGGGTTAGCACGGCAGCGCAGGCTGCGGCTCGCGAGCACAAAATGCAGGTGGAGTTGATTATTACCGTCAACCGCATGGAGCCGCAGCGCAGGCAGGAGATGCTGCAGGTTGCGCTGGATTTTTCCGGTCGCGGAGTGGTAGCGATGGATCTGGCAGGCGACGAAGTGAACTTCCCCCCCGATCCGTATGTGCCGTTGTTTCAAGAGGCGCGGGCTGCGGGCCTGCAGATCACTGCGCATGCGGGCGAAGGGACGAGTGCAGAAAGTGTCCGCTCCGCGATTGAGCTTTTGGGCGCCCAGCGCATCGGGCACGGCGCGCGCGTAGTGGATGACGTGAACGTCATGGCGCTGGCGCGCGAGCGCGGCGTTGCCTTTGAAGTCTGCCTTACCAGCAACATTCAAACGAGCGTGGCAGCCTCCATCAAAGACCATCCGGTGCGGCAGATGATCAAGCACGGGTTGGCAGTGTCGCTTAACACTGACGATCCCGGCGTGCAAAACACATCGCTTACTGACGACTTTGTTAACGCCCACCAGGATCTGGGAATGGACATACCCGCGCTGGAGCGGGTTGTCTTGCGCGGCGCAGAGCATGCCTTCATTTCTGTTGCGCGCCGGGCGCAGCTGGTGGCAGACCTGCAAAACGAGTTCGACTTACTTTCTGGCTCGCGTTAGGCGCTGGCAGTGCGGGCAGAAGTGCGTGCCGCGCTGCGCAACCACAATTCGCTGCACCATGGCACCGCAGCGCAGGCAGGGCTCGCCGGCGCGCTGGTAGACGCGAAAGTGCAGCTGCTGCTGCCCGCCACGATACACCCAGTCTATGCTGGCGCCGTTATGGCGTATGCCGCTGCGCAGTGCGCGCCGGACTGCCAGCCACAGTGCATGCGCCTCCGCTAAGTTTAACGATGCGCTGCTGCGCTGCGGATGCAGGCCCGCAATAAACAACGCCTCGTCCGTGTAGATGTTGCCCAGCCCCGCCAGAAACGACTGATCCAGCAGCAGCGGCTTGAGCGCGCGGTTTCTGGCGCGCAACGCAATGTGCAGCTGCTTTGCGCTGAATGTGTCCGCAAGCGGCTCCGGCCCGAGTTTGCCCACTATTTGCTGCGCATCGCCCACCAAATACACGCGCCCGAACTTGCGGGCATCGCTGAAGCGCAGCTCGTGGCCGTTTTCAAAACGCAGGCGCGTGTGCGTGTGGGGCGCCGCCGCAATGTTCCCCGGCTGCACGCACAGGTCACCGCTCATGCGCAGGTGAATAAGCAGGGCATCGCGCGTCAGTTCAAAGATGAGGTACTTGCCGCGCCGCCACAGGTGCGTCACCGTTTGCCCGTGAATGCGCTCCGCAAATTGCTGCGGTGAAAGCTGGTGCACATGGCGCGGCCAGTCCAGCTGCACACCGCGGATGGTGTGGCCCACGCACGGCTGGCGCAGCTCGCGCACGCGCGTTTCCACCTCCGGAAGTTCAGGCATGCGGCGCCGGCTTCAGGCGCGGCTGCGCGCTGCACCGGCCAGCTGCACAAAGTTGCGCGCCAGCTGCGCAGCCTGCTGCTGCAGCCGCGGGGCGGCAGCAGCCACCACATGTTGCAGCGTTTCCCGTTGCGCAGCGTCTTGGGCGGATAAGTCCTGCAGCCAGCGCTCCCACATGTCCGGCATCACCTCCGGATGAAACTGCAGCGCATAGGCCCGGGCGCCGATGCGAAAAGCCTGGTTTGCGCACGCGCCGGAGCTGGCGAGATGCACTGCGCCGGCCGGCAGCGCAAAGCTGTCGTAGTGCCATTGCGCGGAAGTGATTTCTGGCAGGCCTGCAAACAACGGGTCCGCGCGGCCGGCTGCGGTAAGGTGCACCGTGTGCAGCCCGATCTCTGATGCGGTGTTGAGGTGCACGGGAGCGTCGAGTGCTTTGGCGAGCAGTTGCCCGCCGAGACACACGCCCAGCACGGGAATATCGGCGGCCAGAGCGGCGCGCAGGGCTTCGTCTACGGCGCGCAGCCAAGGGTGCTCCTGCTCCATGTAAACATTCATCTCGCCGCCCAGCACAATCAGCATATCGTAGTCGGCGGGGGCGGCCACGGCATCGCCGGCTTGCAGCTGGCGCACGTCAGTTTGCACGCCCAGCTGTGCCAGCGGCTCGGCAAAGTAGCCGAGGCCGGCATCCGCGTTATGTTGGAAGACCAGTGCGCGCACGAGGTTGAGATTCTAACTGAGGTTAGTGATACTGCGGCAGCCAGTCACCGTGGGCTGCAATCAGCTCGTCCACCATTGACCATATTTGTGCAAGATCCAGCTCTGCCGCAGTATGCGGGTCCAGCATGGCGGCATGATAGATGTGCTCGCGTTTGCGCGTGAGCGCGGCTTCCACGGCGAGCGCCTGCACATTAATGTTTGTTTGCATGAGCGCTGCCAGCTGCGGCGGCAGCGTGCCGATGCGTGTGGGCTGGATGCCGTTTTTGTCCACGAGGCACGGCACCTCCACGCAGCACCCGGCAGGCAAGTTGTCGATCAGCCCGATGTTGGGCACGTTGCCGTAGACCACCGCGGGTGAGTTGGTCTCAATGGCGTGGATGATGCTAGCGCCATATTCGTGGCTGCGTTCCACCGCGAGCGTGGTGGCATCGTCTTCCAGCACGGCGCGCATTGCGTGCCAGCCTTCAATCTGGTTTTCGCAGCGCGTAATGTACTCGTCCAGCGGTATGTTGAAGTGCGCCAGCAGCTCGGGCCGGTCGCGCTTGATGAACCACGGCACATACTCGCTAAAGTGCTCGCTGGATTCGGTTACAAAGTAGCCCAGTCGCGCAAGCATTTCGTAGCGCACGCGGTTCCAGGCGGGCTGGCGGCCGGCTGCGTGCACGGCGCGCAGCTGCGGGTAGAGGTCCGCGCCCGCGTGCTCAAACTTGAGATAGAACGCAACGTGATTGATGCCGGCGCAGACATAGTTAACTTCTGCGGGCGGGATGCCGATGTCGCGGGCGAGCTGCTCGGCAGTGCCTTGTACGCTGTGGCACAGACCAACGCTGCGAATGCTGCTGGCCCGGCTCAGTGCCCAGCAATTCATGGCCATCGGGTTCACATAGTTGAGGAATAGCGTCTGCGGGCAAAGCGCTTCCATGTCCGCCGCCATTTCCAGAAGCACCGGGATGGTGCGCAAGCCGCGCATGATGCCGCCGATGCCCAGCGTGTCTGCAATTGTCTGGCGCAGGCCGTAGCGCTTGGGCACCTCAAAGTCCACAACTGTGGCCGGCTTGTAGCCGCCCACTTGAATCATGCAGATCACATAGTCGGCGCCGTCAAGCGCTGCGCGCCGGTCGGTGCTTGGCACAATCACTGGATGCGCGGCCAGCGTCCCGGCCACCTTGTGTGCCACCACCGTTGATGTTTGCAGGCGCACTTCGTCGATGTCATGCAGGGCGATGTGGGCATCCGCCAACTCCGGATGGCTGAGGATGTCACCCAGCAGCGTTTTTGCAAATACAGTGCTGCCGGCGCCGAGCAGTGCGATTTTTGGCATGTGGTGTTGTTCCTTGTGCGGCTGTGGCAGCGCGCAATTGTTCCGGGCGGATTGTAATCGCACGCGTGCCCTGTAAAATGGCTGCATGCAAACTGCGCAGCTGCGCTGCATCGGGCGCTGGCTATGAATCGCACCGTAGTGGCGCTGGGTGCGGTATTGGGCGGAGCACTGCTGTTGTTTGCGGTTGCGGTGGCGCTCAGCGCGCCGGCCGCGCCGCGCGCGCTTTTCACGGCGCCATTGCCGGTGCCACTGGTGATTGCGCATCAAGGCGGCGACGGGTTGCGTCCCGGCAATACGCTGGCTGCCTTTGAAAATGCGGTGCGCTTGCGGGTGGATATGCTGGAGATGGATGTGCAGAGCACAGCGGACGGAGCGCTGGTGCTGATGCATGACAGCACGGTAGACCGCACCACCGATGGCAGCGGGGCGGTGGCGTCCTTTAGCCTGGCCGAGCTGCAGCAGCTGGATGCCGCCTACGATTGGTCAGCGGATGGCGGGCAGAGCAATCCATTCCGCGGCACGGATGTGCGCGTGCCGGCGCTGCAGGAAGTGCTGGCTGCGTTTCCGGAGATGCGCATGATTATTGAGATCAAGCAAGAGGCGCCGGCGCTGGGAATGCCGTTGTGCACGCTGCTCGCGGCGCACAATATGCAGCAAAAAGTTTTGGTGGCAGCGTTCAGTGCAGTTGCCATTGCGGATTTTCGCAAGGCGTGCCCGCAAGTGGCAACGGCCGCCAGCCAGCGGGAAGTGGTCACTTTTTATTTGTTGAACCTGGTGTTTGTGGGCGCAGCCTACAGCCCGCCGTTTTCTGCACTGCAGGTGCCGGAGCGGCGCAGTGGCCTGCAGTTGATCACGCCGAGTTTTGCAAGCACGGCGCACCTGAAGCAGCTGCACCTGCACGTGTGGACCGTGAACGAGACCGATGACATGCGGCGCATGATAGATGCCGGTGTCGACGGTATCATTACAGATTACCCCGACCGGCTGCTGGCGCTGCTCAACCGTTAATTCGCCGGCCCGCCTAAATATGGAGGCAACGCATGGCAATCGAAACCATCTTCAGCAAAATCATCCGCCGCGAAGTGCCCGCGCAGATTGTGTATCAGGATGAACTGGTAACTGCTTTTCACGATATTCATCCGCAGGCGCCCACGCATGTGCTGATTGTGCCAAACAAGCCGATTCCCACGGCGGCGGACGTGACCAGCGCAGACGAGCCGCTGTTGGGGCGCATGTTCACGGTGGCGGCGCAGATTGCCCGCACTGAGGGCATTGACGCAGATGGCTACCGGCTGATTGTTAATTGCCGCGACCATGGCGCGCAAGAGGTGTACCACCTGCATATGCATCTGCTGGGTGGCCGCAAACTGGGTGCAATGCTGGCGCGGGCCCAGTAGCACGCATGCCGGCAGCTGCTTGCATACCGGCTGCGGCCGCGGCAGTTGAGGCGCGCTGCGCGCGCGCCGATCGTTCGCCGCCGATTGATTGCTGACCACCGCAAAGTGTCCATCCTCGACTCACCGCAGACCACGCAGCTGCAGCTGCGCCCCGGCATTATTGAGCTGAATTGGGGCCAACCTGATCCTGAACTGCTGCCCAAAGAAGCGGTAAGCAGTGCGGCCGCTGCGGTGCTGGCGCGGGTGGGCGGCGATGCGTTGTCTTACGGTGCGGCGGCTGGCGCCGGGCCGCTGCTGGCATGGCTGCGGGCGCACATTGCGCAAACCGAGCCGCAGGCGGTGGCTGCGGATGAGATTGCAATTACGGCCGGCAACTCTGATGCGATAGACCAGGTTTGCACGCTGTTCACGCAGGCGGGAGATGTGGTGCTGGTGGAGTCGCCCAGCTATCACCTTGCATTGCGCATCATGCGCGATCATCCGCTGCGGCTGGTGCCTGTGGCAACGGACGAGCACGGCCTGCAGGTGGAACTGCTGGCGCAAACAGTGCACGACCTGCAGCGCGCCGGCAGCAACGTGCGCATGCTGTACACCGTTCCCACGTTTCACAATCCCACCGGTGTTTCGCTGAGTGCCGAGCGGCGCCTGGCGCTGGTGCAGCTGGCGCAGCAAGCGGGCTTCTTCATTGTGGAGGATGATGTGTACCGCGAGCTGCACTATGATGCGCCCGCGCCACCGGCTTTGTGGACTCTGGCGCCGCGCGGCACCGTGCTGCGCCTGGGGTCATTCGCCAAATCGCTTGCGCCGGGCCTGCGCCTGGGCTGGATTAATGGCAGTGCCCAGCAGGTGCGCCGGCTGGTTGACGGGGGCCTGCGCGACAGTGGCGGCGGAGTGAACCATTTGACCGCAATGGTGGCCGGGGAGCTGTGCACAACCGGCGGCTTTGAATTGTATGTGCAGCGTTTTCGCAATGCCTATCGGGAGCGGCGCAACGCATTGCTGGCTGCTCTAAGCGAGCAGATGCCTGCCGGATGCAGCTGGCAGGTGCCGGCGGGCGGCTTCTTTGTGTGGGTGACGCTGCCGGCGGGATTGGATGCGACTGCGCTGCTGCCGCACGCCGAAGCGGCTGGCATGGCTTTCATTCCGGGCGCAAATTTTCATCTGGACGGGCGCGGATCAAACACGCTGCGTTTGGCGTTTAGTTTGTATCCGCCGCAGGAGCTGGTGCATGCGGCGCAGCGTTTGGGAAAAGCTGTGCGATTGTTGCATGCCTGACAAGTGCTCTTGCGATCCGATTGTTGCGCAAGCACAATTTTCATCCACCAATCATGCGGGAATTGGCAGCCGTCAAATTTCTGTATTGCAGGGATTAAGCGGAGAGTCTGCTTCGGGCGGCAGCACTTGACGATTACAGCACCGTATGTTCAAATAGACTTTAATTTGTTGCAAGGAGTTAAAATGTTCAAACTAATTTCCCGCCTCACCGCGGCTATTGCAGTCGCCAGCCTTTTGCTTGCTGCTTGTGCGGCACCGGCTGCGCCGGAAGCGCCCGCCGCCGTTGCCACCACTGCGCTTGAACCAACGCTGGCCGCGGCGGAGCCCACGGCACTGCCGGAACCCGCAACCGCCCAACCCGAGGCTGCACCCAAGGTTGTAA